>CALKKA010000064.1 GCA_937995495.1 uncultured Phycisphaerae bacterium | reverse complement strand
ATTCAAGGCCCTATAATAAAAGGCATATTCGTTTTTTAGTGAAGAAACGAGAATTTATTAAAAAAAACATCAAAAACTAACTATATATCCTAAATTATCCATATTAACATTGACGATAGTTTACTCATGGCGATTAAATTGACTAAATTTATGGAGAATGGAACTATGGAGAGTGCAACGGTAGAACAACGACAGCAAATTCGACAGGATCTTAGCTGGCCTATCAGCATATGGCTGCCAGAGGCAAACCGGTTTTTTAATGGCAAAAGCGTCAATGTTAGCAAAGGCGGTGCGTTCATTTCCGTACCAGTGACCACGCCGGTTGCAGAGGGCAACGAAATCGAGATCAATTTTCCTCGCAGCCAGACTTTAGCAAAAGAGAAGGGACAGTATGCCCGTATCAAAAATGCCAGGGTACTGCGAGTGGACCGCCAACAGATGTTGTGCGGGGGCTCTATCGGTATTGCTGTTCAGTTTGACGAATAAGACACCGACGCAATGTGATTTAAATAACGAGCCCCGCATCGATTAATTGCGGGTTCATTATAGTAGTTGGCCGGCAGGTTCTAACCTGTCGGCCACTTTTGATGATCCCCCCATGCTATTATGGCTTCATCCCTGGAGTAACACTTCGTCAGTTGTGGCTGCTTGTGTTATCTCCTGGATAAATGCATTCGCCTTATCAATAGATTTCTCCATTTCTTAAATCACGGGACCAGTTTCATGTGGACTGGCGTCAATTTACTAGAGAGGCTGGGTAAGTGATTTGTGCTTGAATTTTTGATTTGCTCTAGATACACTCTTTATTGAAACGAAAGGGTATTCTTGACAGATATTAAAAACAATCAACTGCCGTTGACGCGCATTCAGAGACTGATCGGCAAGTATATGCATCAGTCCAAGCGGAACAAGGCCAGTGCTTATCTTCGGGTGCGGATTGATCTGACGGATCTGGTCGCGATGCGAAAAAAGTATTGCCGCCGCGTGAAGGTGCGTGTTACCACCAATGATTTTTTTATGTATGCGATTGCCCGCGCGATTAAAGAATACCCTATGATGGCGGCAACAATCGATCTTTCCGGCAATAATTTAGTTATTGCTGAGCATATTGGGGTTGGGTTTGCCGTCGCTGCACCGCAGGGGTTGGTGGTTCCCGTCCTCAAAGAGATGAACGAAAAAACGCTGTTTGAAACGGCCACCGAAAGCCAGGCTCTCCTTGAAAAAGCACGGACCAACAAATTACTGCCCGATGACTTTGACGGTGCCAACATGGTGCTGACCGGTCTGGGGATGTACGGGATCGAATCGTTTTACGCAATCAGTCCACCCTCCGCGACAGGAATTTTATCGATTGGTAATATCGAAGAAGCAGTTGTCCCGATTGACGGCAATTTTGAAGTGCGGCGAATGATGTATGCCGCGTTGGCGTTTGATCAACGAGTCGTCGATGAGTTTTATGCCGCAGCGTTCTTAAAAATGATTCGTAAGCTGCTGGAAAATCCAACGGCGATAACCGGTGAATAGAAAAAACGCTAAAAAACAGTTGACAAGTTTTTTTTGCTAAAGCATAATAGAGAAACAATTGGGATATGAGATCGTATTGAGTTGCGATCTTCAAAATAAAGGTTGCTTCCTTTCATCCACGAAGCGGCCTTTTTTTTATGCTCCACTTGCGGTTGAATTATCTGTCACCGCTTCGTTGGGAATAACGTGATCGTCTGGCCCTGAGCTTTCTGCAGTGTCCGAAGCAATGGTGGGCTCAAAGGATTGCTCTTGGGGGGAGTTGTCTGAGACATTTTCAGGAGTTGATTCGATTGTTTCAGAGACCGCTGTGTCAGAGGTGTTTTCAGGCGGGGTATCGACTGTATCCTCCACGACCGGAACGGGTGTTGGGTCGATGGCAATGTCTCCGTTTAGAAACGCCGCAACGGCCTCATAGTCGGCGGCGCCGTTACACTGGGGCTCGTATTCGAAGATGGTCTGCCCATGGCTTGGGGCCTCGGCCAGTTTGATATTTTGTCGAATATGCACGGGGATGACTTGGGCCTGTGCCCATGGAACATTGCTTTCACGGGCACTGGAGAGGAAATGTTTAATGTCCTCCCGCACCTCATTGGACAAACTGGTTCGGCTGTCGAACATGCACATCAGGATGGCTGAAACGCACAGCGACGGATTGATTCGCGACTGAACCAAGGTTACCGTTTGTAAGAGCCGGCTGAATCCCTGCAATGCCAAAAAGTGCGGTTGGATCGGGATGATGACCTCGTTGACGGCGGCCAGTGCATTCAGTGCCAGCAGTCCCAAAGAGGGGGGGCAGTCAATGATCAAGTAGTCGAAGCGGTCGTGGACCGTTTCGACCGCTTTGGCCAGAATTGTTTCGCGTCCGACCTCATTGATCAGTTCGGCCTCTGCCCCGACCAGATCGATGCTGGCTCCGAGAACGCTGAGGTTCTCTCTTACGGGTCGGATGGCATCGGCGATGCTGGCGCTTCCCGTCAGAACTTCATAAACGCCAATCGCTTCCGGGTCACGGTCGGCTCCCAGATGAATCGTCAGATGTGCCTGCGGATCCAGGTCCATCACCAAAACACGCTGGCCTTTCAATGCCAGTGCCGCCGAAACATTGACGACCGTGGTGGTCTTTCCCACGCCGCCTTTCTGGTTTAGGATGGCGATTTTTCTCACTGGCCCTCTTCCTTTTTCGAGGAGGTTTCAACGGCGTCTTGGTTGAGATGATGCAAGACGGCGTCCAGAACTCCGTTAACAAATCGGGGGGACTGTTCGGTACTGAATTTTTTAGCGATCTCGATAGCTTCGTTGATCACGACTTTGCAGGGGATATCATCGGAACAGTACCTCAACTGATGTACCGCCATCCGCAGGATCGCACGGTCGACATGCGACAAACGGGACAGTTTCCATCGCACCGCCGCACTGGCGATCAGGTCATCACAGGCCTGCATCTTTTCCCAGGCACCGTGGGTCCATTTTTCAGCCAGTTGCAGTACCATGGGGTCGTCGGTGTTTTCATTGAAGAAGCGACGCAGCGTTGACTCGGCTTCACTGCCTTGGACATCCAATTGGCAAAGTGCCTGCATCGTCAGTTCTCTGGCTATCGTTCTGCGGTCCAATGTCGTTCCTTCAGTTGTCAATGGATTCCAATGCGGTTACAGTTGGCCAAGCAGGTCGGCCATCTCCATTGCGGCCGTTGCCGCGCTGGTGCCCGCGTTGCCTTGTTTAGTTCCAGCGCGTTCGATGGCCTGTTCAATTGTGTCGCAGGTCAGCACGCCGAAAATCGTGGGTACACCGGTATCGTAATTGATCTGGCCGACGCCGCGAGCGATCTGCTGGCAGACATAGTCATAGTGACTGGTCGATCCGCGAATGACCGCTCCCAGACAGATGACAGCTCCGTAGGTTCCGCTTTCAGCGAGTTTTTTGGCGACCGGGGTGATTTCAATTGTGCCGGGCACCCAGACCACGGTGATCTGGTCGTCGCTGGCGCCGTGTCGTTGCAGGCAGTCGATCGCCCCGCCCAGCAGTTTATGGGTGATAAATTCGTTAAACCGGCTGACGACAATGGCAAACTTGTTCTGCCCCGCGTTAAGCTGACCTTTAAGTTCCTGAACCATCTTATCTGTACTCCGTTTTAAAGCCTCTTTGCTCATTCGGAAAAGCGAGTAACGCTTTCTACATTTTATAGGACGACTGCAAAAAAGTCATCGAGAATTTGAACGCTTCTGGGCCCCGGTCGCATCGAGCGTTCTTAACCCCTGTAATTATAGTCAGTTAAAAGTCAAAAGGAAAGGAAAAACTTTGCAAAGAAAAATACGCCTAAATCCTATACTGCCGCTAAGGTGCTGTTTTTTTCAGACGATATAGGGGTGTCATACGGCAATAAACACAAAAGAACTCTATTTGGGACAGATGATGTTGGATTCAGGCAACGATTTTGACTATGGCAGCGAGTGGGACCAGGCCGAGCAGATGGCGACAGAGGCCTATGAGCTTTATGAAGAGGGACAGATGCAGCGGGCGATGGAAAAACTGAATGAGGCCATCGAATTGGGGCCCGAGCACGCGGAGTGGTATTTCAATATGGCGCTGACACTGGATGGGTTGGAGCAGTATGACAAAGCCATTGAGTACTATCAACGAGCGCTTGAATGTACACCCGGGGATGTCGAGATTTTAAATTGCATGGGCGTCAACTATACCCGGACGGCTCAATATGATCTGGCTCTGACTGTATTTGAGCAGATAGAGAAGATCGACCCGATGTTTGAGCCGGCTTACTGTAACCGGATCATCACCTATACCGAGATGGAGCAGTACAACCGGGCCGAACAGATGTTCTATATGGCCCAGCAGATCAAGCCGGATTG
>CALKKA010000063.1 GCA_937995495.1 uncultured Phycisphaerae bacterium | reverse complement strand
GCCAGCGGCAGATCGGCAGCCTGTTTTGCAAAATCAAGAATACTCTGTGACCCCTGATCCAGCCATCCTTCGGTCGCTAAGTTCAGGCCCCGCGCATCGAGTCCCAAGACAAGCCGATCCGGATATTTTCGAGCCATCTGTCCAAACCAGTCAAACTGCTTAATGGCGCTGGAACCCAAGATCAACCGGGTTACGCCCGCCTCCAGCATGGTGACAATCGCTGCTTCGTCGCGGATACCCCCGCCGAGTTCGACCTTCATCGGAACCTCTTTGGCTATTTTCGCCACAACCTCCGCATTCACGGGCATACCCTGCTTCGCCCCGTCCAAATCGACGACATGCAGCCATTGCGCACCGGCATCGTAAAACTCCTGTGCCTGAGCAAGGGGATCATCTTTATAGGTGATCTTCCTGTCATACTGGCCCTGAATTAAACGAACGCACTGGCCATCGATGAGGTCTATAGCGGGTAGAATATCCATGTCGGTTCCTGTCTCAAGTCGTCAGGTGTTAAAGTTCGTAGAGTGCTTTTCCGGTCAGGACGGTAAATCCATGCGCCGCAATCGTTTCTTCCAGGTTGGCATCGTCTGGATTCTCAAACTCCATAAAGCAGATGCCCTGGTGATCTTTTGGTGAAACAAAACCGTAGGCATCTTTGATATTGACATTCTGTTCCCACAAGGCCGTCGTGAGTCTGTCCAGGTTGCCCGGTTGATCATTTTCAGCCTTAACCGCCAGCACCTCTTTGAGCACACAAGCAAATCCGCGATCGACCAGAATCAGATGCGCTTTTTTGGGTTTGTCCACGATCAGCTTCATCAGGCCAAACTCACCGCGGTCCTGAACTGTAAACGCCCAGATATTCAGGTTATTTTCCAGCAGCACATCCGAAATAGATTTCATTCTGCCGGGACGGTTTTCCAGAAAAATCGTTAATTGCTCTGCCATGTCCTGCCCCTGTTAAAATTCAAGGTTTCCTGATCGATTCTTACAGCATCTCCCGTTCATCCAAGACGCGTTTGGCCTTGCCTTCTGAGTGGGGAAGCGCCCCGGGTTCATGCAGTTCAATCACGGGATTAATGGTGATCGAAGCCTTCAGTTTTTCCTTAATCATCCCTTTTAACGCATCCAATTCCCTCATATCACCGGTAAACAACTTGGAATAGATCTCAACTTTGACAGTCAACTTATCCAGTGAACCGTCTTTGGTCAGGTGGATGAGGTAGTTTGTGCCCACCTCAGGCACTGCCATAATGACTTCTTCAATCTGTGACGGAAACACATTCACCCCGTTAACGATCAGCATGTCATCGGTTCGGCCCTGAATACGTGACAACCGCCGGTGTGTCCTGCCGCAGCGACACGGCTCGGGATTGACATAGGCCAGGTCGCGGGTGCGATAACGAAACAGCGGCATCGCCGAACGTACCAGATTGGTCAATACCACTTCGCCCAACTCGCCATCTGGAAGCTGCTGGCCGGTCTCCGGGTCAATGATCTCCAGGATATAGGCGTCTTCCCAGACATGCATCCCTCTTTTATACATACACTCAAAAGCCACACCCGGACCGTTCATTTCGCTGAGCCCGTAGGAATTAAATGCGTGCATGCCGAACAATGCCTCTAACTTCAAGCGGGTATTTTCGGAATACGGTTCGGCGCCCAAAAATGCCCTCTCAATATGCAACTCTTCAGGACGGGTGTTAAAACTGTCCAGTTTGGAATGAATGTGCAATAAATAGCTGGGTGTGATGTGCAAGACGGTCGTTCTAAAATCTTTCATGATCTGCACCTGTCGCTGTGTATTGCCGCCGCCGACGGGGATGACCGTCATCCCAACCCGTTCAGCACCATAATGCAAACCCAACCCACCGGTGAACAGTCCATAGCTCATCATGTTCTGGAAGACATCCTTACTACTGCAGCCGGTCGCGACAATGCTGCGTGCCAGCAAGTCCGTCCAATTGTCCATATCCTGCTGCGTCAAATAGATCACTGTGGGAATACCGGTCGTGCCGCTGGAGGAGTGGACTCGAACAACCTCCTGCATATCCACTGCAAGCAATCCCGTTGGGAAATTCTGACGCAGGTCGTCTTTGACATTAAAGGGAAGCCGCCTCAGATCATCCAGCGACGTTATATCCTCCGCAGAACTGATGCCGGCCCTGGCGAGTCGCTTCTTAAAGAACTCCGTTTTAAGCGACTTCTCCACCAATGCCTGTAGCCGCTTGAGTTGCATTGATTCGATGGCCGAGCGGTCCATCGTTTCAAGGTCTTTATTCCAATATGTTATGTCCATGGTCAATTCCGATTAAAATATACCCGGTGCTGCTATAGGCCCTGAATACCTTTTTCGTCGATCACTTTCAGACCGTTCTCCCGCAGCACCTGAGCCGCAAGCTCGGGATTATCAAACCGGAAAACCAGTAGAGCATTTTCGGAATTTTTTTCAACAAAACCATACATGTACTCAACATTGACATCGTGATCCGACAGCGTCTTAAGCACTGCGGCCAGTCCGCCGGGCTTGTCGGGGACTTCAGCGGCGACGACATCGGTCAGATTGGCCGTGATCCCATTCTTTCGAAAAAGATCCGCCGCCTCGGATGGCTTATCAACCACCATTCGCAAAACGCCAAACGATTCTGTTTCGGCAATGGTCAGGGCACGGATATTAACGTCTGCCTGTCCCAGCATCGAACAGACTTCGGACAGGCGCCCTTTGCGATTTTCCAAAAAAACGCTGATTTGCGTAATTTTCATTATTATCTCCCTTTTAGAAAATGGGTTCGTTTGGAAATTTCTTATAAATCACGCTTGTCCACGACGCGTTTGGCCTTGCCCATGCTGCGTTCAATCGTCTTTGGCTCCACCAGATGAACCTTGACACCGATCGACAGGACCGCTTCGATCTCTTTTTTGATCCTGGCGCTCAATGCACTCATCTGTTTGATCTCGTCGGAGAAAATCTTCTCGTCCACTTCCACCATGATCTCAACCTGATCGAGTTTGTGCGCTTCGCGGTCGATAACAATCTGATAGTGCGGCTGTGTGCCCTCAATGCCCAGCAGGACATGCTCGATCTGTGACGGGAAGACATTGATGCCGCGAACAACGATCATATCATCCGTTCGGCCTTTGATCTTGCTGGTCCGGGGGCTTGTGCGGCCGCATTTGCAGACTTCGGTGGTCATGCTCACAATGTCCCGTGTGCGATAACGGATCAGCGGAATCCCCTGCTTGGTCAGCGTGGTAATGACCAACTCCCCATCGGCACCGTCGGCCGCGGGCTGTCCTGTTTCCGGGTCGATGATCTCAGGATAGAACACATCCGAGTAGATATGCAGACCGTCCTTGTAGGAACATTCCTGCGACACGCCAGGGCCGATGATCTCGCTGAGCCCGTACACATCCGTTGCGAGCATATTCCAGGCACTCTCGATCTCACCCCGCATGGATTCACTCCACGGCTCGGC
>CALKKA010000062.1 GCA_937995495.1 uncultured Phycisphaerae bacterium | reverse complement strand
CATCGCCGGTGATATATAATGTGCAGTCACCGATCACCCTGAGCGTTGTCCCCTGGCTCATCTTAATATTGTCAAATCGTCCGTTTGCAGGGAAATCCCCGCCAGGCCCGATCGTCTTTTCATTTTTTTTGATGCCGATTGATGTGTCCGGCCCAAACAGTGATGGCGCCGAAATCGCTGGAAACTCGACAGATGTGCTCATGGGGTAACTGCTGTCCATTGTGGCCCCAAGGTCCTTGATCACGGTGCTCGTATCCCCCCCGACGCCCACAACAACATCACCGTCGACGACAACACCCCAATTCAGAATGATGCTGTCCGGGTCGGTGCTGTTGGTTCCGATAATGGCTTTTTCGTCGCAATCGGCCGGATCCATTGAGATCGTTGAATCGATCGTATCAACAACCGTGCCGGCTTTGAGGGTAATATTGTCGCGGCACTGGATCGCATTGTCAAACAGACCCCTGAGCCCCAGTGTGGCGCTGACCGAACGGGTATAGTCTCTATCCGTCCCGACCGATACGACCTGGTAGCCGTCTGTCGTATCGTAATGGGTTTTGATCGAATAGACAGAGTCTGAGAAAGGCAGGGCCGCATTATTGACATAGGGCGTGACACTCTCGGACCAGGTTTTCGCTCTCACAGCATTGTTAATTTCCTGAAGCGCTCTTTCCATGCCCGCATCCGCTGCAGAACGCGCTTTCATATCCTGCACCTGATTGACAGAGGAAACTCGGGATTGAGTCCCCAGGGCCAACAGTCCGGTTCCGATAATAAAGCTGATCAGCACCACCAGCACCACCAACACCAGTACTGACCCGGGTCTCTTTAACGATCTCATTTTTTGGGTCTGTTGTGTCATTTTAGCTCTCGCTTATCGGACCTATTGTGTCCATAGTTCATTCCACGATAGTATCGTCCCTGATTAAACACCACTTAACTACTCATTATGTAAAATTGCAGTCGACAGGACGGTCGTATTTTCGCGTCCATCGTCCAACGCCAGTTTAATTTGGATCCCGCCGCTGATCGGCATAAACTCCAGATCGGTCACATTCGAAGCCAGCAGGATATCGGATATAACATCTTTTTTAACGCCTCCCTCGTACAGACCGTGTTGAACAGACATCTCCGACGGAGTGTCGACTGAGCGAAAGAACCGTGCATACCGATCCGGTTCTGTGGATGTCAGCCAGTTGTCGTAGTAATAGACGGTGATATCATCGCTCCCGTTAAAATGATAAAGAGCACGGGATGCCTTACGGACGACTCGATCAAACGCGGTTTTAACGACGGCTGCATCAGTGGTCGCTCCGCCATGGACCTTGGCATACGAGTCGATCCATCCCCGTTGTGTATCCAGCATGACGGCGCCAAGGGCCAGAACGATGATTGAACTGACAGCGATCGCCAGGATCAGCTCGGTGATCGTAAATCCAAAATAGCTTCTTGTTTTCTTCATAATAGTCCCGCCTAGTGTGTCTATGTTTGGGTTAAGGTCGATAGGTGGTAGGTTTGCTCAAGCTGTTTTCCGTCCATCCACCCCAGCACCACATGCAGGATGCGTGCGTTTGGCACATCGACAGAGTCTTCATAGATCAAGCTGGCATTAAACCGCCGCCCTTCGATTTGGATCTGATAGTTTCCCAGGTATTTATGGCTCGGCTCCGGCGTTCCCGAAAAAGCGGAAACACTGCCGGATTCGATCAGAAAGTGACTGTCAAAGCTTTGTTGGGTGGGATCAAAATCAAGGGCCCCTTTCTGAGCACGCCATGCCTCTGTGATAACGGTCGCAGAGCGTGCGGCAAGCAGCTGTGTCTCAGCCCGTTCAGCACTCAATACCGAATAGTATCGAAATCCCATGATCCCACTAAGCGTGATCATCAGGATCAGCATCACCACCATGCATTCGATCAATGTGAATGCGCCTCTTTTAGTTTGATGTGTCAGCGTCATCTTTTTTCCCTTCAGCTTGACTACAGTTCTTCCCAGCGGGTGATCGTAAAACGAACGAGCGGATCATCTTCATGGACCTGCTTGAGAGCTTCGTCATAGTAAATCTGTCCGCCGTTCTTTAGTTCAAACGTGTTGACGATGAACGAACCATAGGCATCGACATTATTGTGTACCGTCATTTCCGCGTTCGGCGCATAGACTACTCCATAGAGATCTGACGAATTTTTGATGTCGATCTTCTGCTGTGTGCCGGTGCCGTAGAGTTTCAAATTGGCGGGGATTTCAGTTTGATTGTTGAAACCCGATGAATTTTGGGCGTCAATATCCCCGTCAAAATAAATCTCCAGGGTCGCATTTTCCTTCACTTCAATTGCAGCGTCTTTTTTAAGGTCAATGTCGCCAGTGACATAGAGTGTCAGGTCACCGTTGACCGACAGGGTTCCACCGTTCGAGATGTTGATGCTCGAGTACTTCCCGCTGTCCAGGGCGTTCAATGTAACATTCTTTCCGGCAATGGCCCCCTGCGATGCCGTGTAATCCGGCGCTGTGACCGGCGGCAGGTCATAGTCGATCGGCAGGACAAAGATTTCGCCGTTAATGTTTAACTGATCCTTGGATTTAATGACAGCATCCGGATCGCCGCCAGGTCCAATAAGTATATCAGCGTTGAGGTCGGTACTTTTTTTGAGGTTGATTGCATTATCACCCGAACCTTGTGTCCCGATTTTGACATCAACATCCGTATCAGACGGGTCACTGGAATTGTAACCGCCGATCTCGGATTTACTCTTTGCGATCAGTTCATTTCGACAGAAAACAGCAAAGTCTTCTGCGATCGGACTTGTCAGGGCCACCGTTGCCCGCACGGTTTTTGTCTGATTGCCGCTGCGGCCCTCCGAGGTGATCTGGTAGCCGTTCATCAGGTCCCCGGAAAAACCGACCGTGTAGTCAGCGTTGCTGGCCGTCAATGGGTGGGCGTGATAGGTAGGAACATCATCCAGTGTCCAGGTCCCGGCTTCCAGTTGCTGGTTCATCAGGTAAAGCGCTCGTTCGATGCCGCCATCGGCTGCAAACCGCGCCCCGGTTTGAAGACCGCTTCGAACCGTCCGAAGACGGGCCTCGGTACCCACCCGGATCAATGCCAGGCTGCTCATGGACAGCAGTAGCACCACCATCACCATGAGCGCCAGGATGGCGCCTTTTCGCTGTTTTTTTCTTTTGAGTCTGCGCATTGAATGCCTCGCCCTAATCATTATGCCGTACGGATGAACACACCACCGGCATCTTTGCGGCATCTGAATAATTTAAAAACATCTGAACCGAAGTCCCCTCGACGGCAAATGTTAACGATTCAACATCGCGCGCAAGCGTGACAGGGGCCCCCGATATTCCCGCGTCGGGTTGCCAGGTACCCGTCTGCATTTTCCCATACTCGACAACCATCTCTTTATGGTTCTGATAGAAGCGCGCATAATTCTCCGGTGTCGAAGCCGTCGAAGCGTGATCCCAATAATACAGTTCCAAAAAATCTCCGCTTTCGCTCAAAACATGTTTGCGGCGGCTTGATTTGCGGCACACCGTGTCGAATGCCTTGTGTGCGGCGAAACTGTCCACCGCTGAATCTCCATAGACCCGGCCGAACAATGTCCCCCAACTCTTTTGACCATTCGCCAGCAGGATACCCACACCCAGTGTGATAATTCCCACCATGGCGATAACCGTGACGACTTCGGTCAGGGTAAAGCCGCATGCTCGATTGGTTTGGGGTTGTTGTTTCATTTTCACCCTAATAAGATACAAGGAAGGTCGAATAGCGGACCAACCGTTCATGTCCTTCAAGTTCACCCTGTGTATAGTTATTTCTCCACCCGACCGTTGCGTTCAGAAGCATCGGCTCCAGGGCAGACGGGTCTTCATAAGAAAGCGCGACATAGTAATGAACGCCCCCGACAACCACTTCGTAAACGCCCAGCGTTGTCAGCGAAACGCCCATTGAATGAGTGGGGACATCCGGTCCGATCATGGAACTCTGGATGCTCATCTCCGAACCGAAAACATCGGTCGGATCAAAAGTTGTATCGCCTTGTTGGCCCTTCCAGGCCTCCAGCAGCAGCATCGCGAGGCGGGCCGCCGTAGCCTGGACCTCCGAGATCTTGACATCACGCGTTGAATGATACTGGTACCCCATCGCCCCTGTAGCCAAAACCATGACAATGAGGATGGAGATCATCACCTCGATCAGTGTAAAGCCCTGACGGGCTGATTTTCTATTTTTCAATGTCCGATTCATTTTTTGTCCACAGATTTTCTGAAGCCGTATAGAGAGATAGGAATACATGAATATAAGTTCTGGTAAATCCCTTTTTATTCCTACATTCCTATATTCCCATACAAAGAAGAAGCAGAGAAGGTACCGGTTGGCCTCCTCTGCTTCCTTTTTTTGCAAAGACTAAGTTGCTTACTGCCAAGTGCCGGTAGCGCTCAGTGTCTTGCTGCCACTCGGAGCATTGGGCTGACTGCCGGTAACGACAACGGTTGCCTGACCATCCGGGTCAGAGACCGATGTGATATTGTAGTCGCCGGGTACAAAATAGGTGCCCGTCAGGTCAGCTGCGGTAAACCCCAGCGCCGTCTGTGTGGCAGCAACACTCAGCAGACCGGTCGGGGCCGCTGCGGCACCATTTTCTGCAACGAATACACGGACTGCAGACTTAATGGTACCGGCTGTTGCATTGGCTTCGGACCACTTGGCCGAATCAATACGACCACGCATCATCGGAACCGATGCGGCGGCCAGGATCCCCACGATCAGAATAACCACCATCAACTCGATCAGTGTAAAACCTTTTACCTTCATTGTCTTTCTCCTAAAAAAATGGTTACATTTCGCCTTTTTGGCTTTTACAGTTATCATTTCGTTTAACAAAGCACCTCACTTAACGAACATTTTTCTGAAAACATGCCAAATCCCGTATTTATACGGACATCGAGAAAATCGGCAGGTACATCGCCAGGATGACCACCAGCACGATTCCGCCGACCGTGATGATCAGGACCGGCTCCAGCATTCCCAGCATCAGCGACACCAGTCCATCGACCTTCTTTTCATAATATTCGCTGGTCTTTTCCATCACGGCTCCCAGCGACCCGCTGTTTTCACCGATTTGTGCCATTTTTACAGCCACACCCGGAAAAAAACCAACCTCTTCCATGCTCTGAGAGATATTCTTACCCTCAGCCATTTTTTCGCGAGTCTCCAGAACCCCCCTTCGCAGCAGGTCATTGTTGGTCATTTCGGCCAGGATCCCGAACGCATCCAGAAGCGAAACACCCGCACCGATCAGCGTTCCGAGTGTCTTGCAGAACATCGCAACGAAAGACATCAGGATGATCTTTCCGAACACTGGGACCGATAACATGAATTGGCAAAATTTCTCATGTCCGGCTTTCGTTTTCACATAAGCCATCAATCCCAGGACCAGCCCGGCGGTACAAATAATAATATGAAGAGTATGGCTGGCGATAAGATCGTATACAGCCATGAAGCCCCGCGTAAAGGCGGGCAGTTCGCCATTAAACTCCTCAAACATCAACGAAAACCGTGGAATGATCAGTGTCATCAGCACGATGACGATCACGACAATAAATGCCACGACAAACGCCGGATACGCCATGGCCCCGCGAACTTTTCGGACCAGCTTGTCCCGGTTCTCATAATGTTCCGCCAGCCGTTCCAGCGATGCCGTCAGGGACCCGCCGGTCTCACCGGCCATGATGATCGCGCAGCACAGTTTCCCGAAAACCTTCGGATACTGGCGAACGCAGTCCGTAAACGACATCCCTTTTTCGATCTGCCGCGCCATATTTTTCAAGAGGGACTCAAAGTACGGATTCTCGATCTCATCGGCGATCGTCTGGATCGCAACGGTGATCGAAAGTCCGCCCGACAGCATCGTGTTCAGCTGCCAGCAGAAAGTCGCGAGCTCCATCGACTTGACTTTTTTGTATCGGACCGCGTCCTTCTTTTTCTTCGGAGTCCCCACCACTTCATTGATGACAGCCGGGGTCAGCTCTTCCGAACGCAAATAGGTCAGCAGGTCATCCTCGTTGGGCGCCTGACGCACACCTTCTTTGCAGTTCCCCGAATAATCCCATGCGACGTATTCAAATGTTTTCATTGTAAAACCTCAAACTGAGAGTGAACGCTTCGGGTTACTGCACCACATTATCCGCATAAGTAACCCGTAAAATTTCTTCGATCGTTGTCCGTCCGTCTAAGATCCGCGTGATCCCGCTGGACAACAGTCCGCCGTATCCTTTTTCGCGTGCCATGGTACGGATCTGTGTTTCTCTCGCTCCCGCGGCGATCGCCTCACGGATGTCCGAATCCATGACCAAAAATTCAAAAATCGGAACACGCCCGCGATAGCCGCTGCCGTCACATTCCGAACACCCTTTCCCTTCATAGAAGGTTCCCGACGCCGTCTGTTCCGACGTCAGCTGAAGCTGACGGATCTGTCCTTCAGTCGGCTCGATGGGCGTCTTGCACTTTTCGCAGATCCTGCGAACAAGCCGCTGTGCCAGGATCAGGTTCAAAGACGATGCCAAGAGATACGGCTCCAGCCCCATATACACCAACCGGCTCAGCGCACTCGGCGCATCATTCGTATGGAACGTGCTTAAGACCAGGTGCCCCGTCAGCGACGCCTTGATCGCGATCTCCATCGTCTCTTTATCACGGATCTCACCGATCAGGATAATATCCGGGTCCTGACGAAGCAGGGTCCTCAGACACGACGCGAACGACAACCCGATACTTGGCTTGATCTGCGTCTGATTGATCCCGCCCAGCCGGTATTCCACCGGATCCTCAACCGTGCTGATGTTTTTATGCGGATCCCGCAATTCATTCAGCGCCGAATACAGGGTCGTACTCTTACCGCTGCCCGTCGGCCCCGTCACGATAATGATCCCATGCGGCTGCCCCAGCGTCGCCTTAAACTGATCCAGCAGACTCGGTTCTAGCCCCAGCGTATTCAGGTCATGGTTCACTGCCCCCTTATCCAGAATACGCATCACGATCTTTTCACCATAGATCGTCGGCAGCGACGACACACGCACATCGATATCGCCCTTGCCCTGCCCGCGTTTAATTCGAAATCGTCCATCCTGCGGCAGGCGTCGGTCCGAGATATCCATCTCCGACAGGATCTTAATGCGTGCGATCACCGCCCCCTGCATCTTCCGCGCCGGCGGCACCATATCCGTCAGCATCCCGTCGATCCGCATCCGGATGCTCATGCTCTTTTCCTGCGGCTCAATATGAATATCACTCGCCCGGCTCTTGATCGCCTGGCTCAGCATCAAATCCACAAACCGGATCACCGGTGCGTCTTCCGCTTCCGCCGTCGCAGACAGATCCGTATCGAGTGCGTTTTCAAGAATATCATCCTCGTCGCTGCTGATCTCCAACTCCACAATATCCCGCAGCTGTTGCTCTTCAACATCCGTCCCATGATAAAGATACTCGATCGCGCGAAGCACCTCACTGCTCGATGCCAGCACCGTCTTGATCGGCCGCTTCAGTTTCACCGCAACCGTATCGATCGCGATCACATCCAGCGGATCCGACATCGCAACGACAATATGCTCCTCGGTTTCTCCCGTTGCCACAACACAAAACCGCTTGGCGATATTCTCCGGCACCCTCCGTGCGACCTCTTTATCAAGGCTCGAGAAATCAGCCAGCGAAACATACTCAAAATCCAAATACGTCGCCAGCTGTTTTGTTAACTCGCTGTCCGTCAGGATCTTCAGACGAACCAGCGACTGCCCGATCCGCCCGCCGTTCTTTTTCTGATCGGCCAGCGCCGCCTCTAATTGTTCAGCGGTAATATGACCCCGTTCGATCAGCCAATCTCCCAAGAGCTGATTCTCTTTGATCGCAACCGCCGAACCTTGTTGTTGTCTGTGTGTTAACATGGTTTCTACCCTGTATTAGTTTCCATACTCCAGCACAACGGCATCCCGTTCCGGCGCCCGAAACCCCGCAACATATTCTTTCAGCATCTCCGCCAGTTTCTGGCTGTCCACCGGCTTCATCAAAAACCCGTCAAACAGCGCCGCGATCTCATCGCGCTCATGCTTATCCAGGACCTTCGCCGACAGCGCCACGATCGGCACCTCGAGAGGCTGTTCCCGTAACTGCCGCGTGGCCTCATAGCCATCCATCTTAGGCATCTTCAGATCCATCAGGATCAACGAATAGGCAGTCTTCCCGACTTTCCCAATCGCCTCTACGCCATCCGCCGCTGTATCAACCGCCACACCCAGCGCCTCCAGCATCAGGCTGATCACGGTCCGGTTGGCCTGCTGATCCTCAACAAGCAGAACCGGCGCGACAGGTGTTTCCGCGGCCTGCCACGCATCCTTAGAGGCCTTTTTTCGCGGGCAAGTTTCCGCGCCGAGCCCGACCGGAATCCGCAGGGAATAGATCGTCCCCGCATCCGCATCGCTCTTGACCGCGATGCTTCCGTCAAGAAATTCGGCCAGCTGTTTCGTCAGCGGCAGTCCCGCCGTGATCCGAAGCCCCATATCCAGCAGCACCTGCAATCCCAGATCCGAACTCACCTGATAATCCCGCGGCGCCAAAAGCGGCTCGCTCCTTTCCGCCTCGATCCCCGCACCGCTGTCGATCACATCAAACCGAACCGCTCGTCCCCGTAGACTTCGTTCTTCCATCACCACATGCACCTGCACCGACCCTTCCGGCGTATTTCGGATCGCGATCGCCACCAGGTTCAGCAGGCACCGCAGCAGTCGTTCGTCATCACTAAAGATCTGTTCAGGCAGCATCGGATCCCTCACGACCCGATGGTCCAGCCCCTTTTCAGACGCCGCGGCCGCCACTATCTGCTCAAGCCGGTCAACGACCTCCGTCAGGTCGCAGGCGGTCTTTTGGATCGTCAGATCGCCCGACAGCACCCCCACCCAGTCCAGCACCTCACTGACCAGCGCCGAAAGCCCATACCCCGCATGATTGATTTCCTGGGCATATTCATTCTGATTTTGCGAAATATCCTCCGACAGCAGGAGGTCGCTAAACCCGATAACGGCATTCGACAGCGTCCGGATCTGATACGCCATATTCTCCATCAGCCGGCCTTTGATCTGGATTTGCACCTCACGATCGGCGATTTGACCCAGCAGTTCATCATGGCTCATCGTCCCTTGGCCCTTCGTGGCATCGTGTTGTCTCGGATCGGTTTCCACAAAAACACCTCTTTCTTTCAATCGGTTGCGTTATTATCGGCCAACGCTCATCGCTCACCAAATACCCGCGAAATCATCCCAATTTCGCCTTGGCAACGTCGACACATCCCCCGCCCCGATTAACGAAAAAATTCCCCCTTTTTGAACGCACTCCCCCTGAAAATGCCCAAGATTGTTGAAGCATGGCCCGGACTGCCGAAATAATATCAAGACGGCTGTAAGAGTTCTTAATGGAGAGTCAATCGCATTCAGTTGAAAGGAAATGATTATGTCACCATGTTGCTGTGGTATTCTGCTGGCAGTTTTAGTGATCGTCTTTGCATGGCTGCCTGTTTCTTGGGCCCATATCGCCTTGACCGTTGTGGGGGTTTTGTTGGTGGTTAAGTCGCTGTTCGGAGCCTGCTGCTGTAAAACCATGTGTGAAACCATGTGTAAAAAAAAGGATGAACCCTCTCAGCCAGAATAGACCCTGATCCCCACTCTCAGCAGATATCATGAATTCAGAGATCTTGACCGAATCCATACACCAGCTCGACACGCTTTTTGATAGAGTATGCACGGGCAATGAGTCAGAGGTCAACGATGCGATTCAGCGTCTCACCGCGCTCATCAAAACCTCCCGGTACGTCTATGTGCGTGACCGCGCCGCCGAAATACTGGACGCCCCCTTCACGCATGACATGCTCGACGACAGGGTCCGCAAGAAGGGCGACCACATTCTGGGCGTCGCCGTCGACCCGGACCAGAAGAAGCTCTTAGACGATGAAACGATTTTCATGTCCTATCTGATGGACATCCAGGACCTTGGTTATGTGTACCGGGACAAGAGCAACAGTGTCGCCTGGCGGCTCTTGGACAATATCTTTGAAAGCAACAGCTTCCCCGACAGGATTCGCGACAGCGCCGGCATCGAG
>CALKKA010000061.1 GCA_937995495.1 uncultured Phycisphaerae bacterium | reverse complement strand
GTTGGAACGTAAAAAGTACAATGTGAGCTACCTGGACCATCGAAGTCTCGCAAAGCCAGCCGGCCTGGGGGAGTGGCTTAAGAAAAACACACTCAAACACATCGCGTTATATGACCCTGTCGATAATGAGCTGAAGGCACGCCTGGAAAAAGAGTTCAAAACCGCTGGCGTCGATGTTGAGTTTTTCAGCAGTCCCCTCTTTCTGTGTCAGCCGTCTGACCTGGATGATTTCTTTGCCGACAAAAAGCACTACTCAATGAACAGCTTCTATATTTTTCAACGAAAACGGTTTGAGATTTTACTGGACAACGGAAAGCCCAGAGGCGGAAAATGGAGCCTTGACAAAGAAAACCGGCAGAAACTACGAAAGGATGTGAACGTCCCGGAAATAAAGCGGCCCCCGCGCAATCCATTCGTTCGGGAAGCGGAGCGATATGTGAACCAGTCCTTTCCTGATAATCCGGGATCGACCGAAAACTTCTTCTACCCTGTCACGCATCAGGATGCTGACAAATGGCTTGACAATTTTATCCAAAACCGGCTGGATGGCTTTGGTCCCTACGAAGATGCGATTTCAGTGGATCACTGCTTTGTCTTTCACTCGCTGCTGTCACCTTTGCTCAACAGCGGCCTGTTAACGGTCCCAGGCGTCATTGCGAAGGTGATCGATTATTCACAGTCACACCCGATTCGTCTAAACAGCCTCGAAGGGTTTATCCGCCAGGTCATCGGATGGCGGGAATTTATGCGGGCAGTCTATCGGTTACAGGGCCAGAAACAGAAGGACTCAAATTTCTGGGGTTTTGAGCACACGATTCCCTCCCGGTTTTACGATGCCGCCACCGGCATCGACCCGGTTGATCATATGATAAAAAGGGTATTGGAAAACGCCTATGCCCATCATATAGAAAGACTGATGGTCCTGGGCAATTTCATGCTTTTATGTGAGATCGCCCCCAACGAAGTCTACCGGTGGTTCATGGAACTGTTTATTGACGCCTATGAATGGGTCATGGTTCCCAACATCTTCGGCATGAGTCAGTATGCTGACGGGGGGATGATCACCACGAAACCCTACATCAGCTCGTCAAATTATATCCGTAAGATGAGCGACTTCAAACCCGGGGCGTGGTGTGACATCTGGGACAGCCTCTTCTGGCGGTTTATCCACACGCACAAAAAAGTATTTGCTCAAAACGCAAGAATGAAAATAATGGCCGTTCAGGCAGACCGGATGGGAAAATCCAAGATGGACGCCTGCATCCAAAAGGCTGAAGCTTATCTAAAGACAATCCATGAGAAATGAAATGTTCGGGAGATTTGAAAAATGAAATTCTGTGAAAGAGAGATCGAGATGGCCCAAAAGCTTCACGCGCTGAATCTTCAATGGCATCCCCAGGCCGGGAACTATGTCTTCGACATCAAAGGGATCATCGAAAAAAGCTCGCCGTTTCAAACAGGCGTATACTTCATATTGGATATCAAGCACTTTCTAAGGCGGGCCGGGTCCCCCGAAGCGATCAAGGCCTCAATGTGCTGGCTGCCTGTGTGGGAAGACTGCCGAACTTTATTAAAAAGCCTTGGTGTCTCCTGGAGCCAGGTAGAAAACAGGCTGATCGAAAATTCGGCCTTCCAAAATGACAGCGAGAGAGTCGTCTTGTATGAAATGATCCTGGAACGGCTCCAGTGATTCTTTACGGAAATTTTCTCCTGCTGCCTCAATTTTCGCTCTCTTGGCGGAACCCTGTTATTGCAGTCAATGATTCGGTGAAACTCTCCTTGATATGATTGAGGCCCTCTACATAGCTCCAGTCTAAATCGACTGGCTCTTTTTTCATTTCGCATTCCAAAAAACTGATCAGATTGGAGATATCTGTTTTTGCCTTCTCATAAGCCGTTTTTATCTTATCTGTCATGTGATTCTCCGATCTGTTTAATGTTACAATACTCCAGTCGTCGGTTATTGGAGAGTCCCCGGTAGAATATTTTATTCTTATCCAAAGACCTTACAACGGGGCCATATCAGCATTGAAAATGGGGTTTTAGAATACTGATAGTATTATTAGGGCGACATCATCGGGTGAAAATTTATATTTGAATTTCTTTATTTATTCAGACAGTCATTCGATACCGGAAGGGGGAAAACCAATATCTCAGCCTCTTTACAACAGGCGGACAGACACATGTTTGATAATCCGGCCGAAAAAGGCATAAAATGAGACCTTTCATTCACTTTTGGGGAAGCAGGGATGGTACTCCAATAAAAATCCGCCTGTGGCTCACATTTGAAGGAGGAGAAAGGAGGAGATAGGAAACAGGTGATGCTCCCTAAAAGGAGAAAACCACAGGCGGCAGAAGGAGCTGTCAGGCTCGTATCAATGTCTTCCTGCTGTGTCAAATTAAAAGAATGGAATCTCCGAATAACCGACCCCTCTCGTATAAAAACAGGCTTTATAACTTGATAAGGTCTGATTTTTTCACAAAAAACCGAGTTATTCAGAAGCCTCGAATTACTGTTTGTGTTTCATCAGAAACCGAACCCCTTGGTTTAAAACACCCTTCTCATGGAAAATAATTAAGTTTTTTAAAAAAACATAAAACAGACAGGGGGTTTCTTCGTAAAGAAACAATAGAAAACGTTGAACTGAAATTATAAAGTTCTCATCACCCTCCTCCGAAGCCAGATTAGTCCGAAGCTGATCTGGCTTTTTTCATCTATTACGTGTTTTCCCTCATATCTGTTAGTTGCCCTGCTTGGTAAAATAAGCAAACATAAAGGATGTTTCTCAGGCTTTTTTACAGGCTTGGCTTTAGAGGTGGTTGGTAAGAGCCAGACGCAGATCCAACTGTGTCTGGCTTTTGTTATACGGGTTTCCCACAATATCCCCCTCTTTTTCGACTTGGTATCAAAAATAAAGGAAACTCGGATTGCATTCTGGATCTAAAGCGAATGATTATCCAAAAGAAGCCAAGGGAGGGCTGTCAAATGAGTCAATTCGTTCATTATGAGTATGGTGCCGCCGTTGCATTTCTAGTCGGTGCGGTGTGGTTGATCGTTGAATTCTTCAAGAAGGATTGAGCGCTGCCCCACATAAGCCGTGGACGCTCGAATGCCAAAGCTAGGAAAAGTATTAAGCTGGGGTATTTCCTTTTCGGCTTTTACTGTTTCATATCCTATTGAATCAACCGGTTGAAAGGAGCCTCCATAAATGCAAAAGGAAGATATCGAACAGGAACTTGAAGATCTAAAAAAAGAGCTTGAAAATTTCCAGCAGGAAAAAGAACGGGTCCGTGCAATCATTGGTCAGATTGGGGGTGTGCCAAAGTTTCACAACGTGCTTTTTAATTGGATACTGATCATCGCTACGGGAATCTGCCTGGTCATCTCACTGCTGGTGGATCACCTTTCTGTCCGTCTGTTGATGATTGAATTGGCATCGGCTGCGGTATCGGTCAAGATCATTTATCTGATGCACTGTCAGATGCGGGTTAACCACTTCAAGGTGTGGGTGCTTTCTTCCATTGAATGGCGAATTAGTGAACTGACAAAACTGGTGAAGAGTCGCTAACAACCCTGGCTTTCAGTTTTTGGACCTGCAACCAATTAATCACATCTGCGATATCTTTAAAGACTTTTTGACTGTCATCGTTAAAGTGTACATGCAGGGCTAATCCCCCGTTATCAAGAACAATTGTATCAAAACCCCTGACACAGTCTTTGAGCAGTATGGCAGCTTTTCTGATTTGAATTAAATTCATTGATATCCCTTCCAGCAAGAGAGGCAGCTTTCCCACTTACAGTACTAAGTATATCGTTTTGTATCCCACTGTCAACAATAATCTTTACTCTCTTTTCAGCTCCTTCATTCACGGGTCTCCTGCTCTTGTATATAGGGACGTTTTTGCTAAAACTATAAAACCAAAGAAGTCACCTATTTCAGTTATCGATCCAGTCCGATGTCGACAGCGATGGCGGAGTGGGTCACCGCGCCGACGGAGATGCGATCGACGCCGCAGCTGGCGACGGTCAGCACATTGTTCAGCGTAATGCTGCCGCTGGCTTCGAGCAGGGGTTTTTTGCCGATCTTGTCCCGCAACTCGACGGCGTGCCTGAGCTGCCACTGACCCATGTTGTCCAGCAGGATAATATCCACGCCGGGAATCGTCAGCACGCGGTCCAACTGGTCGTCCACATGGTCCACTTCGACGACGACGAATTTCACATTTTTATTGGCGCGGGCCTGCTCGACCATTTTTGTCAGCCTGGGTTCAAACTTAGGACCCAGTTCGGCGATATGGTTATCCTTGAACATGACCGCATCGCCTAGGCTCATGCGATGGTTAAACCCCCCGCCGCAGCGAACGGCATACTTTTCCAGCTCACGCCAGCCGGGGATGGTCTTGCGGGTGTCATAGATCTTCGCCTTGGTGCCGCGCGTGGCACTGACGAATTTCCAGGTCATGGTGCTGATCCCGCACAGCCGCTGCAAAAAGTTCAGCACCACGCGTTCGGCGCTCAGCATCGAACGCAGCGGCCCTTTGATCACACCCAGCCGGTCGGCGACA
Organism: uncultured Phycisphaerae bacterium; assembly: GCA_937995495.1. GTDB lineage: Bacteria > Planctomycetota > Phycisphaerae > Sedimentisphaerales > Anaerohalosphaeraceae > 4572-13. The sequence goes on along the minus strand of CALKKA010000061.1, from coordinate 18 downwards.
CTGGCCCGATGTCCATCG
>CALKKA010000060.1 GCA_937995495.1 uncultured Phycisphaerae bacterium | reverse complement strand
GGGACATGCCTGGGCCTCGATAAGATGGTAGAGATAGAAGCAGGAAAATATCATCCTGCCGGCGGCCGTTTTTTTGCCTCTCAGGATGAAAAACTTCAACCGCTTGAATTGACTTCTCTGACCGTCAGCGAGGCCAACCAGCGTATCGCCGATGCCCGAAAAAAGTCACCTGAATCCGTGCTGGCCCTGTCTCTTGACGGACCCCTTCGGATCGAAGACGCAGCGCTGAGCCTGCCAAGCCTGACGGCCCTTCACCTCGGACCCAATGCAACTATTGTCGCGGGGAAAACCGCGACTGCCGAATCATTGGTAGAGATCACTGATTCGGAATACATCCGCATTTCTGCCACAAACAACACCGCCCTGCTTGACGGAAACAATGTGGTTTCGACAGGCATCCGCGTACGCAAGAGCGGCAAGATCCTCATGGATCATATTGAGATCAGGCGTGTGAAAAACACCGGGATTGATTACCAGGGTCGCGGTCACGAGCGTTACAGTGATGCCGGTGCCGTTACACGATGCCGAATCTCAGACTGCGCGAAGGGAATCGTCGTACGCTCGGCATGCCAATTCATCTGCCTGGAAAGCACGATCGAAAGGTGTTCGGTCGTCGGCCTTGACGTCAGCTCGGCAGGAGCGGTTGTCGCCGGAAACGTTTTTACCAAAAACCAGATCGGGTCCGTCCTTGCCCTGCTTGATGGGGCTGCGGTCCAAAACACCTATCAGGGTAATGCGATTGGCTGCCGGCTTGGTGAGAACAGTGAGATCAGCCTCTTCTGGCAGAACCACTTGACCGACAACGAAATAGGGCTGGACCTGGGCGGGACATCCAATGTGCTGCTTGACAACACGTTGAATAATTCGCGAAATATTGTGGCGGGTGGAACGGGCAATCAGCTGGTTTCTCATTCAACCCTTCTCGCTCACGAAGCCGCCGGGGGCGATACACTTTACTTTCATCCTCCAACGCTCTCGAATCCCCATCAAGACGAACTCATCTTCAAGGGCAAAAACCGCTTTGATATGCACTTTATCAAGGGCGGAAAGCTGAGCGATGTTCAGGCCGCTTTGGATCAGGCGCGAAAGGCACACCCAGAGGATGTGATCGTGGCCCATTTGAAGGGAGTGTTCATTGCGGACGGTGCGGGGCCATCGGGTTTGTCTTTGCCCGATTTTACATGTGTTATTCTGGATGGTGAAATCCAATCAAATAACGATCAGCTTCGTGAGGTCATCCTCTTGGGGGGCAAAGGGTGCGCTTCATTTTCCGGCGGGGTGATCGATTGCAACGGCAAAGGACTCGACGGCAAACGAAGCGGCTATGCGATCAACGTTCCCGGTGACAATCTTGCTTTGGTCGATGCCGTGACCCTCCGAAACAGTTTTAAAGAAAGTATCATGACCCAGCATCACACCCGGCTTGATCGCTCACTGGTGATCCGGAACTGCACCATCGAAAATTCGGGACGGCGAGGTATCTGGGGACATGTGTCGCAGAATGTCGTTATCGTCAACTGTGACGTCCGAGACTCCAAATCGGACGGCATCGATATCGATGCCCATTGCATGCATGCCAAAGTCCTTGGCAACCAATGTTCCGGCAATCAACGCCACGGCGTTTTTGTGGAAGAGGCCGTTAAGGGGGCCCTTGTTTTTGGAAATCATCTTCACGATAACTATCGAGGGATCCACGTCTGGAACGAAGAGGTCATTGGCAATACCGGTCCCAATCTGTTTGCATGCAATCTCCTTGAAAAAAACGAGCGGGGCTTTAGTGTTGGCGGTCGAGCGGATGACCGTACGGCGCATACTAATTTTTTCTTCAACAATATCAGCCGTCTTAATGAACAGGGGTTGGCCGTTATCAAGCATGCCGATGAAAACTACTTCTGCGAGAACTGGCTGTATGATAACGATGAAGATTTCCTGGACTGGACAGGCAAAGCCGGGTCCGTCTGGTGGCTGGGTCGATCTGACAAGGAGAGGAAATGAACATCAGGCCACTTGTTTTTTTGACCCTGCTGGGACTCACGGTCGTGGGAGGCGTAAATACTTTGGCTACACCGGAGACTCCCACCGAATTAAAGGCATCCACTGAACCCTCGATGGTCAACGTTCCAGCCGGCAGTGTTCATTCCAAGTCGCTGGGTGAAATCAGCGCCCCCTCCTTTCTGCTTGCAAAATTCGAAGTCACTCGCAACCAGTGGCAACGGGTAAAGGTTTGGGTGGAAAACTCAACAAAATCGAAATACGACCCATTCACTGCCCTTGTGAGCGATGCTGACACCGCCGGCCTTCCGGTTGCCGGGGTCAGCTGGTATGAAGCCGTGCGATGGTGCAACGCTCTTTCGGAGATGGAAGGGCTTACGCCGGTCTATCTAAAATCAGACGGCATTAGCGTCTGGCGCAAAGGCGAGCCGGGACACCTGCGGCGCAATATGACGGCCGACGGTTATCGCCTGCCGACCGAAGCGGAATGGGAGTTGGCGTATCGTGCGGGCCGTCAGAGCAAATTTTTCTGGGGCGACGATGAAACGATCGAAACGGTTTCCCGCTATGGGTGGTACACCAAAAACGCCGACAAAAAACCGCGTCCGGTCGGCACTGTCGAGCCGAATCCTCTGGGGCTCTATGATATGGCCGGCAACGTTTCAGAGTGGTGCTGGGATGCGGTTGCGGGAACTTATCGGATCTGGCGAGGCGGGTCCTGCGCTACGTATCCGGATGAACTGGCCGCCTCGTGCCGTCACAGCCATGGACTTGCCAGCGTTGGAATGCCGGACGTCGGGTTTCGCATCGCACGAAACCGTCGATAAATTATTTATTATCCGTTCTAAAGGAAAAATTAAGGGAGTCTAACATGAATGTAAAATATCTGATCAAACCATTGATTTTGTCAGCCGCTTTGGCGTTTTTCGTTTTATCTATTGCATCGTGCAAAGCAGCCGATACCCCCGATTTATCAAACTATGCTAAAGTTTATTATGTTTCTCCCATGGGCAGCGATACATCGGACGGCACTGAATCTGCACCGTTTGCGTCGATCACTCATGCGCGTGATATGGTACGGTCGTATATTCAACAACACAGTGAGTCAGCAGGCAATGTATGTGTGTTCTTTAGAGGCGGATACTATGAGATTGCCAATCGTATTGTATTTTCAGAGACTGACAGTGCTTCTGATGGCTTTCGCATTTTCTATCGTGCCTGTCCCGGGGAGAAAGTGGTGTTTTCGGGAGGACGTCCATTAAAACCGTCCTGGTTTAAACCGCTCAGCGATCAGGATCCCCGGAAAGATTCGATCATCGATAAAGACGCCGTTGAGCATATTCGATATATCCCGCTGAAAGACCACGGCATCGAAACGTACGGCCAGCGAAGTTATCATGGCTTCAGGGTCGGAAAAGGCTTGACGCCGCCGATGGAACTGTTTATCGATGGTTTGGCCATGACGCCGGCACGGTGGCCGAATGAAGGCTATGCGCCAATGGATAAAACAATGCCCCTTCAAGAACGCATTATTGACGCCGGCGACACATGGAACGACACCGGAAAAGACGGCAGAGCCGGGTCCTTCCATGTGGACTTCGATCGCTTACACTATTGGACAAACGCAGAGGATCTGTGGCTCGATGGTGTTGTCGCCAATGACTGGTCATGGCAATCCCACAAGATCGCTTCGATCGATGCGGAAAAGAAAATCATCACTCTCCGCTATCCCGCTCCGTACGGGATTAAAATGACTCCGCGTTTTTTCATCGAAAACCTTCTTGAAGAGATCGATCAACCGGGCGAATACTTTATTGACAGGGCTACCGGCTACTTATATCTCTATCCGCCGAACAGTATGACCGATCACACGATTCTCTGCGTCAGCAGTCTCAGCGAGACTATGCTGGTGATTGACGGGGCTTCGAGGCTTACATTTGATGGATTCGTTATGGAATCCGGCAGAAGCAGTGCCATCGAAGTGATAAAAGGAACGGCCAACCGGTTTGTAAATCTCGAGATCAAAGAGTTCACCGGGACCGCTGTTTCCCTGAATGGCCGCAATAACGGCCTGAAGCACTGCCGCATACACCATATTGGCGGCAGCGGCGTTTTTCTTGACGGGGGAGATGTGGAGACTCTGATTGAAGCAGGCAATTATGTTGAAGATACACGTGTGTATCATTTTGCCAACTATGACAAAGCCTACACGCCGGGAATCAAACTGGCTGGCGTGGGCAACCGTGTTTCCCACTGTGAAATCTATGACGGGCCTCACGGGGGCATTACCGTGGCCGGCAATGAAAATCTTATCGAATATACGATCTTCCATGACCTCATCAAACGGTTCAACGACTTTGGAGCGGTCTATGCCGCCATCGGCGGCGATCCGCGGCAGCGCGGCAATGTGATCCGCCGGAATTTCTTTTATGACATCGGCTCTGAGGTCGGGAAATGGAAGATCGCTGTCTATAGCGACTGGTTTTCTCAGGGGTTTACGATCGAGGAAAATGTCTTCTATCGCATCGGCGATCAGGACGGCATGTATGAATACATCGCGCTGGTCAACAGCAGCGGACGTTATAATCATATCCTGAACAATGTGTTTGTTGACTGCGCGATCCCTTATGAACGCGGGTATAACATGAGCTACAATTACCGAGAAAACGGCAAGGATAAAAAATTAATGCAGCAATGGAAAGACCTCTTTCGAGATCATGGTGTCCTCGAAGGGATCTACGGCGTTCGGTATCCGGAGCTTCACCAGTTTTTTGAAGAAGATGCCTGGTTCCCTACCACCAGCCGGTTTGAACGAAACCTGATTTATAACGGGGATGTCCCCCTGCACAAAAAATACATCCCGGAACATTTCATCATGGATCGCAGTGACAAGGGATGGGGTCAGCATGAAGACCTGGCCAATGCCCGTGACAACTGGCTGACCCATGAAGACCCCGGCTTTGTGGACCTGAAGACTGTCAACTTGACGCTCAAGCCAGACGCCCGGGTCTTTGATGAGATCCCCGGTTTTAAGAATATCCCCTTCAATGAAATCGGGATCAGAGATAACAAATAATTAAGATCGCATTCATTCGGCATGACGTATTGGAATGTCTTGTATGTATGGCAGAGCAATCTCAATCAATGACATCAGCACTTTGATCTTAGCGGCAATGATCGGCCTGACTTTCAGCAATACCCTTTATGCTAAGAGTGTCCCGGGCCTTGAGAAACCGGTGCCCATACGCAACTGCTCTACCACCGATTTCACCGACCCGCTTTTTCCCCCCATTGACTGGGAAGCGTTTTTGGACCGCCAAGATCTGGTCTGGGAAGCGATGGGTGACGATTGGGGCAACTCTGCGTTTCTGGGCAACGGGCTGATGGGGGCCTGCATCTATAAAACTCAGAATGAACCCTGGACCCTGGGATGGGAACTGGGACGGACCGATGTGGCGGCCGAATACTACCTTGACGAGGTTGACTGGTCGATCCCGCGGGTGCCTATCGGCAAGGTCGGCCTATCCACCCATCAGCCTGTCCAGAAGGCCGATATGAGACTTCATCTCTATCATGCCGAGGCCACCGGTACCGTCCAGACAGCGGAAGGTCTCATCCGGTGGCGTTCCTTCCTGGAACGAGAAAGCAATGTCCTGGTCATTGAAACCCGCACCGAAGGGCACGCTGAATTGGATATCCACATGCGACCAGAATGGGGCATCAGCCCTCGGATTGTTCATACCGGTACAGATCCAAATACAATTCCTGCTGACCAGCTTCCTCCCAAGCCCTATTGGGATAAGGTCGACGGTCTGGACATTGTCGTACAACCCTTAACGGTCAAGGGGGCCCATGCCACCGCTTTTTTCACGGAACGGGTCTCTGAGAACCATCGGATCTTTTATCTGAGCGTGGGCAAGTCTTATCAAAGGAACCTTCCCCGCCGTCAGGATGTTCGGGCTGCTGTCCAAGAAGCGGTTTCATCTGTAAAAACGGCTCAAGCCGAAGGTTTAGAAACACTCACGAAGCGGCATCGCCAATGGTGGCATGACTACCTGAGTCAGGCGTATGTGGCCCTCCCTGACGACCCACGCAGTGAACAGTTCTACTGGCTTCAGATATACAAATTCGGCGGCGCATCCCGGGCGGACCTGCCGATCCTGATCGATAATATGGGGCCTTATTTTACGCAGTGCGGCTGGCCGGGCACCTGGTGGAATCTTAATATCCAACTGTCCTATTTCCCGACCTTTGGCGGCAATCGGATGGACGTCGGACGGTCCATGATCACGGCAATCGATCATTTCTTTGACAGCGGTTCTCTACAAACCCCAGAAGACCCCAATGCCATCACCCACGCCCGCGTGTCCACTTATTACGCCCAGGGTGGAGAGACCTTTGAGCTGGGGAACCTGACCTGGGTCCTTCACAACTATTGGCGATACTGGAAATACAGCATGGATGAACAGGTCGCCAGAAACCTGTTTCCAATTTTAAAAGCCAATATCCAGTACTATTTCAATGTCATGGATGTGGATCCCAACGGGATGATCCATCTGCCGCCCATGGTCTCGCCGGAATATAATTTTCGATCCGCAAGCACCGGCAAACTCGGCCCTTTAAAGGACACCAACTATTCACACCAGTTATTCAGATGGGGATTGAATACGCTGCTGGACCTGGACAGGCGGTTTGGACTTGAAGATCCTGACCGTATCAAGTGGAAAGATGCGCTGCAGCGTGTAAGCCCCCTTCCCATTGGCCCATATGGGCTGAAGATCGGTGCGGAGGAGGATTATAACTTCTCGCATCGGCACTATTCCCATCTGCTGGCGATCTACCCTTTGCACACGATCCATCCTGATCAGGGGCCGGAAGCGCGAACGCTTATTCAAACTTCGGTCGATCATTGGCAAAGCAAGCCCCAAGCCCTTCAAGGCTATTCCCTTACCGGCGCCAGTGCCATGTACGCCACGCTGGGTGATGCGGAAAAGGCGTATGAGAAGCTGCAGCAGTTCTACCGTGCCAACACTCTTCAACCCAACAGCATGTATATGGAAGGCGGTGGTCCCGTCATCGAAACCCCGCTTTCAGCCGTCGAATCCATCAATTATATGATGCTGCAAAGTTGGGCCGATGTCATTCGAATCTTTCCCGCCACGCCACAGGCCTGGAACGACGTCGTGTTCGCCAACCTTCGTACCGAAGGCGCCTTTCTGGTCTCTGCCGAGAGAAAGCAAGGCAAAACTCAATGGATCTCGATAAAAAGCCTGGCCGGGATGCCCTGTGTTATCCAGACCGATATGGATGCGTTCTCGGTTCACTCCAGCCGCCCTGTTTCAGTCGAACCGATCACGGGTCCGTCGAATCAAAAGCGGTGGAGAATCGACTTAAAAAAAGAGGAGGCCGTATTGCTTACAGCAAAACCTGGTTCATCACAAAAAATGCCTGCTGTGAAACTCAATAAGATATAATAGCGATGCCTGTTGGAAAGACTAAAACAACAAATGGGAACGATTTTTGACCGTGTCCCAAGAATGAATAATCTATTTTGGAAAGAACCATGAAAAAGGAATATGGATATTTTAACAACGGTGGGCATCAGTATGTCATCACAGATCCAGCGACGCCTCGCCACTGGTACAATTACCTGTGGAATGACCGGTACATCACTTTTATATCCCAGGTTGGCTACGGTGAGGGTTTCGCCCAGGACGACATGGGGCGACGCGCCCAGTTGCTCATCAACCGCCAGCTGTACCTGATCGACAGCGAAGAGAATGAATTCTGGACCGCGAATGCCCTTCCCATTAACAGAGGCTACAGCAATTATCAATGTACCCATGGAATCGGGTATACTGAAATTAAGCTGGACTACAAGGCTGTCGAAACCAAATTCCGAGTCTTTGTTCCGCGCGAGGAACAATGCGAGATATGGACGTTGAAAATCAAAAATAAACGTGAGGCTGGCTGTCAACTCAAGGCTATTGCTTATGTTAAAACAGCCCTTGACGGGTTCTTCAGACCGCAGGGCTATGAAATGGGATCAGCTGATTATGATCAAAAGAAACATGCGCTCATCGGCATGAATTACGGTGCCTTTGGCGGCAGTGATGAGGTGCCGATCTACGGTTTTCTGACAAGCCGTTCAGATATCAGCGGCTATGACGCGAGAAACGATGCATTTATTGGTCCTTATTCCGATGAGTGCCGACCGGAAGCGGTTGAAAAAGGCGGATGCCAAAATAGTGACTGCTACGCGGAGAAGATGTGCTTTGCATTAGAAAACACCATCGAACTGGAAGCCGGCGAAGACATCGAACTTCATTTTATCGCAGGGGTCACCGTTGATACAGATGAGATCCCTGAATTGAGGAACAGGTTTTTCACTGGCGATGCGGTGCAAAAAGAGTTCGATGCGACCCTTTCCAAGCTCGCTTCAGATATTGACGGCATTACAATCGACACCCCGGATGAGGGCCTGAACAATCTTTTCAACGGCTTTCTGAAGCACCAGGCCAGTCTGGGCAGCCGCTGGGCGCGGGTCCGCCACAATGGGTTCAGAGATACCAATTGCGACTGCGAATGCCTGGGCATCGTCAACCCCAGTCTTGCCTGGGAGCGTGCCAAGCGCATACTCTCCTATCAATACAGCAATGGCTTTGCGCCTCGTACTTTCCTGGATGGCCGTGTTCAGGATCGAGGGTATGCCGACAACACCGTGTGGATCACATTCAACATCTATCATCTGCTCAAGGAGATCGGCGATCTCTCTGTCCTGGATCAACCAGTGCCCTTCAATGACGGAACCTGCGCCTCGGTCTATACGCATGTCAAACGTTCGGTCGACTCCCTTTGGGGCGACCGGGGTGAACTCGGCCTTGTGAGGCTCCATGGTGGCGACTGGAACGACTGCATAAACCTGGCGGGGCTTAAGGGCAAGGGAATGAGCGTCTGGCTGTCCATCGCCTGGTTCCTGGCCAATCGACAGTTCGCTGAAATCGCCCGCCTGAAGGGCTGCCCGCAGGACGCGGAACGCGCCGACACACGCGCCGACGAAATGCGGGAGATCATTGATCGACATGGCTGGGACGGGGACTATTACATGGCAGACTATACTGATGACGGAAAAAAGATCGGTTCCCACGAGTGCGACGAAGGCAAGATACACCTCATTCACCAGGCGTGGGCGGTCATGGCCGGAGTTGACACCGATGGCAAGGGTGCCATGGCCATGGATGCCGTGGAAAAATACCTGGTGACGGACCTTGGGGCCGTCATGATCTGGCCGCCCTACACCTACTACCGCAATGACATCGGGATCACGACGCAAAAGCTTCCCGGCGTGCATGAGAACAGCAGCGCCTATCTCCATGCCTGTACATGGAAAATGGCAGCGGATTGTATTTTGAAACGCAATGAAACAGTACAGGAAGATATTGAGAAAATACTTCCCGATAATGATAAATGGGTAGAAAAGAAGGCTGAGCCCTACATTCTGTGCAACTCCTATTATTCCAAAGACGCATCTTACCGTTATGCCAGGCCCGGGCAAAGCTGGCGCACCGGCAGTGGCGCCTGGTTCCTGAAGGATATCGGTTTTTATGTCTTTGGGCTTCAGCCTGAAATGGGGGGACTGCGCCTGAATCCCTGTTTGCCTCCGGACTGGAAAAGCTGTTCGGTTACAAAGAAGTTCCGCGGAGCCAACTATCAGATATCCTATGAACAAATCAATCCAGGCCCCTGCAACACAATCCGAGAAATGATCGTCAATGGGAAAACGTTCCAGGGCGATGTTCTGCCATGGGAAGAGAATGGTGATTTTGTTGTTGAGGTGACCTTGGAGTAACTAATGAAGAATCCCGCAAAGACCTAATGATCATTAACCCTTGATAAACTCATGATGAAAAAGGAATACTAATGTTTGGATTCCATATTGTAGACATCCTCGTTATTATCGCTTACTTCGCAGCCATGCTCTACATTGGCTACAGGGCCATGCTAAAGATCAAAAACCAGGAGGACTTCTTTCTGGGAGGCAGAAGTTTCGGACGCTTTCTACAGACGTTTTTGAACTTTGGTCAGGCCACCAGTTCCGAAACCGCCGTTACCTCCTCTTCCATTGTCGGCCAGAAAGGATTAGCGGGCGTTTTCTTTTCGGTATTCTCCGGATTGTTTACCCTGCCGCTTGCCTGGTTTACTCCGCTATGGTTTCGCCGCAGCCGGGTCATGACAACCGGCACTTTGCTGCACGAACGTTTCAACAGCACATATTTGGGCATGCTTTATGCGGTCGCGCAGGCGTCGCTTTTTATCTTGGTGGGCGGCATGGGGTTTTACTCCTTGAGTAAAACCGCCGAAGGAATCGCCTTTAAAGAGCAATCTGCTTATACCGCCGCTGAGAAAGTGGAATATCAAAAAGCGATGCGAATCAAAGAACTGGAGAAGAAGCCGGCAGAATTGCTTTCTGTTGAAGCGTCTGAAGAATTAACCAGCTTGAGAAGGCAGGCTCCGCGGGAGCGCTTCAGTTATCTTAACAGAAATATCCTGATCATCTTTCTGGCAGCATTTATCGTTCTTTATGCTATCGGAGGCGGGCTTGAAGCAGCGGTCTGGACCGATGCGATCCAGAGCATCTTTATTCTGGTTTTGACTGTCATGTTGTTCCCGTTTGCCATGGCTCAGTTAAATTCTACTTTTGGAACCTCCGGCTTGATCGGGCCGTTTCAGGCGGTTCACAAAACGCTGCCTGCTTCTATGCTGGAACTTTTCGGTTCTCCTAAACTGGCAGGATTTACATGGCAATATATCATATTGCTTTCAATTTTAGGCTCCATCGGCAGTATTGCCTTTGCTAATGCGCTTGTGGTATGCGCGGCGGCCAAAAGCGAAGAAGCCGCCCGTGAAGGGTCGCTCAACGGTATGATCCTTAAACGCACATGCACCGTAATCTGGTCGATCCTGGCCTTATTCATTCTGGTGCTTTATGGAAGCCAAACCAAAGACCCGGATCTGCTATGGGGAGTTGCGACAAAAAATCTTTTGCCCATCGGACTTGTCGGACTGATGGTCTCCAGTCTTTTGGCGGCTTTGATGAGTACCGCCGATGCACATATGCTGGTTGTCTCGGGACTCTTGACACAGAACATCTACCGCCCGTTAGTCGGCAAGAATAAAGATGAATCTCATTTCCTCAAAGCCGGTCGGGTTTTCGGGTTAGTCTATATCATCGGCGCTGTCCTGGTTGCCATGAACTCGGACAACCTGTTCGAGATGTTAAAATACATGATCATGATCAATGGAACCATGGGGCCCTGTATCCTGATGACCTTTCTATGGCGTAAAACCAACCTGGCCGGCGCGTGGGTTTCCATGGGCATCTCTATATTATTAACAATTGTCATTCCTCTGATTGTTACTTTGATCCCTGTGGTTAAATACAATCCGAATCTCCATCTGGAGGTTCAACCGCCGGCGATCGTCAAGACCTATCAAGCTAAAACCCAGGATGTTCAACAACGGCAAAAGCTCATCGCACACTGGGACATGCTGAATGAAGCGGGAAAAGCCTCACAAGACAGGCCGCTGCCTCTTAGAGAGGGCAATGCGTTTGAACAGACTTTTCAGCCGCCTGCAAAATCCGTTTTCTGGACGTCGGGGATCAAAGAGGACAGCGATGGAAAGGCCTACGGTGCAGGGCTGTTTCGTACGGAGCTTTATCTCATGCAGCTGTGCGGAATGGATCTTGCCAACAATGCGATCTCAACCAATGAATGCATTAGCCTTCTGTTTAAACTCATCTTCCCCTTCGGTGCTATTTTTATCCTGGGTTATTTGACAAAGCCGGTTGATCAAGAAACGCTCGACCGGTTTTATGGTAAACTCCTTACACCCGTGAACCCTGATCATGACCAGGACGCCAAGGAAATTGCCTTGACTTTTGAGAACCCCCGCCGTTTTGACCATACCAAGCTTTTTCCGAACAGTCACTGGTACATTCGGAAATGGAACTGGATGGATTGGAAAGGATTTATCATCGTGATGGCTGCTATCGTTCTTATCGGCCTATTCATGTATACCCTGGCGACACTCGGCAGTTAATGCATTAATTTAAAATATGAATTAAAAAAACGAGGAAAAACATGATGCTAAAACGTTTAATGCTTATATCGATACTTACTGTTTTGTCTTGCCTGTTTTCAAGTTGCATCTCCAACCCTGATAACAGCGGTTTTAGACATGAACCCAGTGATGAAAAGACACTGAAAGCTGCCACCGATAATGCGAAACCTGAAACATACGACCCCACTGACGATGCGACTCTGTCTGAGGAACATTTAGCCTGGGAAATTATATTGAAAGAAAACCTGGGCAGCTTTTATTATCCACGATACCTTAAAAAAAGGATCGCCGGCGAAGAACAGGCATGGGATTATGTGAAGGATGATCCGTCTTTGCCTCGGATCCTAATTATCGGCGATTCGATTTCCCGGGGTTATACGCTTCCCGTTCGCCATGCACTGGCCGGCAAAGTCAATGTCCATCGCGCGCCTGAAAATTGCGGGCCGACTTCAAGAGGACTTGAAAAATTAGATCTTTGGCTGGGGAACGGGCCATGGGACCTGATCGTCTTTAACTTCGGCATCCATGACCGTAATACTTCAAGTGATGTGTACCGAAAGAACCTGGAGACGATCATCGCCCGGCTCCAACACACAAACGCAAAATTGCTGTGGGTGACAACGACGCCGGTTCCGCCAGGGGCACTGGAATACGTTGAAGGTTCTATCGAAAGATTAAATCCTATTGGACTGGAGGTTGCTCTGGCTCATCAGATCCCTGTTGCGGACCTTCACACTGAAGTATTGCCTATTCTGGAAGATTATCAGTACCCTCAAAACTGCCACTTTGAAGATGAAGGCTATGAGTATATGGGCCAATTCATCGCACAGCAAGTCATGCGTGCACTGGCACAGTAATGCTTT
>CALKKA010000059.1 GCA_937995495.1 uncultured Phycisphaerae bacterium | reverse complement strand
TGGACCGCCAACGGATCGGTCAGCCATTTTGGACATACCCACTACCGCCAGAACCGCTACCACGCGATCATGAGCATCGTTCAGGACGAGGACACGTGGAAAATCCACCGGATCGATCTGCTCGATGAGCAGCGGCTCCTGTGAGCGGTCGATGCAATAATGACCCAAATGTTAATCGTGTAGGGAGCAAGTCTCCTGATTCTTTAGGAGGTTCCCTTAAGACGTATCTCAATAATGGTCAGGTCGTCCTCTAAACGAATCGCGTTTGAGTATTGTAATAGAGCCTCCTCCAAAGCGACCATCCGAATTGGCACTTGAGGATACCCCTGACTTTTGATAATATCGATCAGGCCCTCAGGCCCAAGCATTTTGCCGTCTGCGTTCTCAATTTCAATCGCACCATCGCTAAAGAGCAATAAACTGTCACCCGGATCGAATGCACAGGTTAATTGCTCATAGTCATACTGCGACATGATTCCCAACGGCAACCCGTCACTTTTCAGGCATTCGTATGTACCGTCTTCATGCATCAATACCGCTTCGGGGCCGCCTGCGCCGGCAAACTGAAAGACATGTTCGTTCAGGTCGATCAATCCGCATACCGCGGTGGCAAACGAACCCTCCTGTTTGATGACCGTCACAAGCTCATCGTTAATCGCTTCTAAAAACGCAACCGGTTTTTTCAGGAGCGGGTGATGGCGATTCCATAGTGAACTGAGGTGCATTGTATACAGGGCAGCAGCAATACCATGTCCCATCACATCAGCGAGGATCAGGCCGTAACGGCCATCACCAAGAGCTTTGATCGCGTAATAATCTCCGCCGACGATATCATGTGAAATGTAGTGGGGAGTGAAAGTTAATTCAGCACCTTCAGGGACATCCTCTTCCATAGCTGACTGCTGTATGGTTTTGGCACGCTCTAAATCACGTACAACAGCGGAGGCATCCCGGAATGTCTCAACACCGCCAATAACGTTTCCGGCATCATCATGAATGGGAGCAACCGTCACTTCCATCGGGATTCGCTGCCCGGTTGCCCCCTGTGCATAGACAAGTTGGGAAACCCTGCTTAATTGACCGGTAACAATCGCCCGGTGAAGCGGGCAAAACTCTTTTCCGCAAAGCTCATGACCGTCCTTGTCGATATGGCACAGGATATTGTCAAAGCAATGCTTTCCGATCACGTCGGCCTGTTTCCAGCCGGTAATTCGAACAGCAGATTCACTCCAATAGGTGATCTGCCGATTGTTGTCGCAGACATAGATACCATCACTTAACGAATCAAGGATCGTCTGGCCGGTTACTTTTTCTGCAGCTTTCATGTTTTCTCCAGAGTCTTTTTTTGTTTTAGTAGACAAGAAGATTCTCCAATATCAATGATCTTATCAAAAGCAGGTTCTAGTTTCAAAGAGTTTCTTTTCGAGGAAAAATAACCTGATAAAAATCGGGATACAGTTGCAATTCCTCTTCCATCCGGTACAATACTATACTGATTCAAAATTGTGCGATATTGAGCTGGTCATTCGGTCTGCTGATAGGAGAACAAGATGAAGACGAAAACCCCTAATGCTTTCTTGCTGATCGTCACCTCCGGTAATATCGCCCGGTTCCCTGTAAGTTGGTTGTTGACATGGCCAGGGAAGCCGATGAACCCTGGAGTGAAGCAATCCGCAACATTCTGGACACCGGCGCTGGCCTGTATGCTGTTGCTGATGGTGTTAAGTGGCTGCAAGATGACCCGTTCGCTCCAGGAAATGCCTCAAGATTTGGAGGACGTTGCAACTCTGAAAGAGCCCATGGAACAGGTGGCGGCCCTCGAACCCAGGCTCAAGGCGGTCGCCGCACTCGATGCCCCACTCAAGAACGTCGCGGATCTGAAAGCGCCCATGGAACAGGTGGCGGCCCTCGACCCCACGCTGAAGGCGGTAGCTGCACTGGATGCCTCACTCAAGAACGTCGCTGACCTGAAAGCGCCCATGGAACAGGTGGCCGCCCTCGACCCAACGCTGAAGGCCATAGCCGCACTGGATGCCCCTCTCAAAAACGTAGCGGATCTGAAAGCGCCCATAAAACAGGTGGCGGCCCTCGACCCAACGTTGAAGGCGGTAGCCGCACTGGATGCCCCGCTCAAAAACGTCGCCGAACTGGAAGCGCCGCTCGTAGCGCTTGGGGCAATGGCTACGATTACGCAGCCCAGGACCTATGTACCCATGTTTGGATTCATTGGTGTCGTGCTGTTCTTGGCAATCTGGGGCGGTATTAAGATGGGCCGCCGCTAATATCTAGCGGTCAGGCACCCATTACAGAGTGCTAGTCTATTTTAATAGATATGCTCAGCGGCGTAGCTGAGCGAAGAGATATCGTGGTATATGGGAGATCCCGGTCGAATAGAATGCAGTACACAATCAGCTTTACGACAAGTGAAAGGGGTGACTATGTTTAGACGGATTTTTGGCATCAGCAAACGAAAAGACAGTAAAAAAAACAATCCTTCCGGCTCGGTGGGACTTCAAGATTCTCCATCCATGCCCGATGACAGTACTTCGGTTGTTCCGCTGCATGGATCACAAGCTGTCGTCAAGAAGAAAAAGGACTCAGCGGAGGTGTTCAATGAAGCCGTTGAAAAGCTGGTCGATAAGCTTGAGGGGATCAATGAAAATCTCAACCAGCAGGTCCAGCAGAATCAGCAACTTGTCCAGCGGATGGATGTCCTGCCGGATATGCTTTCGACGATGCCCAAAGCGGTTGAAGAACAGCGTCAGGCGTTTGCTCGCGTGGCAGAGCAGCTCGAGCAGAAGGTTGAGCGTGATGCGAAGGTTGCGGAACAATTGACGGGGATACATGAAAAGGTGGCCGATTCAGCCCAGATCAATGCCCGGATGGGCGAAAACTTCAGCACATTTTCCGATACACTCGGCAAGTTAGACAAAGATACCGTTTGTCAGACCGAATGGCTTGAACAAATCAGCCATACTTTCTCGGCGGGTGAGCGTTATATGAAACATGCGCTTGCCAAGCATCAGAAGCGGCTGTATTGGGTTTTTGGCATTTCAATGGGTGTCTGCTTACTGGCTGTCATCGGTTTGGTCGTCGGGATCGTCTTGATGATGAAGCCCTGAATTCTGCCATTTTAGAGCACTTTAATATTTTCTGCTCCGCGTTATGCCGTCGAGAGGACACCGCCGGCAAAGAAGAATACGCAGCAATATTGAAATATGGCGAGTCATTCTGATGCCGCCAGCCAAAGCCGCAAAAGGCTATATTTCAAATCTGTAACAGCGAAGCGCTCATAGTCGATGGCTGAACGTATCCCAAGGGGGACATGTCCCCGACAGAGAAGAACACTTGCAGGAAGTCCTCAAAAGGGTATAATCGGGGGAAAATGGACAGTTTCGATAAGTCTTTGCTGACAAATAACAGGGGCAGGCCACAAGGAACCTTATGCCCCTGAATATTAAACACCTGGAATAACGATGCCGGAACGCCAACATCAACATCCTGGATCCAATGACATCCTCATCGTCGATGATGAGACCCCCAAACTTCAGCTGCTGTCCGGCATACTTGCTAAGGAAGGATACCCGGTGCGGCAGGCCAATGAATCTCATGTAGCCATTGAATCGGCTATGGCACAGCCTCCGAAACTGATCCTGCTGGATGTGAAGATGCCGGAGAT
>CALKKA010000058.1 GCA_937995495.1 uncultured Phycisphaerae bacterium | reverse complement strand
ATGAGCTGAGTTCCGGTATCCAGCGACCCGCTTAAAACGCGAATCGAGATGTATTTCATATTTGAACGAGGATCGAAGCCAACGCGGAAAACATGACCGGCAAAGGGTCCATTCGGATCGGGTTTGACTTCGGTTGTCTCTTCGCCGTTAATGAGTTTGGCAGGTGAAGCATCTGCCGGGGAGGGCGTTTCTTTGACGATCAGGTCCAGCAATTCCTTGATGCCGGCTTCTTTACATGCGTCCGTAAAGACGATTGGGATGATGGTGCCCTCACGCAGTGCCTTAACAAAGATACCGGCCACCTGATCGGGAGAGATTTCTTCCCCGCCCAGATAGCTTTCCATTAACTGATCATCGGCCTCGATAACACTTTCCAGGATCTCGGTGTGGGCCTGAGCGACATCCATTACCGGTGAATCACCTGTGCCGTTGGCGATGCAGTCAATGACGGCCGAGTTGTCAGCAGTGGGGAGGTTTGCACAACGACACTGCGAGCCGAATGTTTCCTGTATCTGTGCGACCAGTTCGGCCAGGTCGACATTGCCGGCATCCATCTTATTGATAACGATGACACGCGCTTTATTGGCATTGGTTGCGGCCTGGAACAACTTGCGGGTGTTCATTTCGATTCCCGCCGCGGCGCTGATAACGATCACAGCCGTTTCTGCTGCTGCAATGCTTACAAGGGCGGGACTGATAAAGCCGGGATAGCCGGGCGTGTCAATGATGTTGATGAGTTTGCCGTCATGGTTGGCGTGCATCAGAGCTGAATGAATTGAGTTGCCGCGTTCCTTTTCTTCGTCATCAAAGTCGCCGACGGTATTTTTGTCAGCAATGGTGCCCAGACGGTTGATTTCGCCGGTAGTGTGCAGTATGGCTTCGGCCAGCGATGTTTTTCCGCTGCTTCCGTGCCCTAAGAGCACGATGTTACGGATGTCTTTAAGATTCGCCACTGTCAATAACCTCCATTATCTAAGTTCGTCTCTTTGATATAAAAACAAAGATTTTACACGAATGATAATAGGCTGGCAAGCACAAAAAACGCCGACTTGACGTTATCGTCCTAAAGAGTGAGAAATTCCCGCGCCTATTAGGGATTTTAAGGGTATGAAATTAGTGATAATTGAATTGTTACAGTTCATCGCGACGGGTTGAACACGGGTCATTGGACAGTTCGCGCGCATTTGTCAGTTTTCCAGCAATGGCGCTGTCACGGAAATCAGCGGAGGGGTCATAGAATTCTTTATTCAGATCGAGTGTGTTGACCATGAACCCCTCGGTGTGTTCGGGCAGTTGCTCAACAATGCGGCCGTCCGGTTGGATGAAGCAGGATGGATATGGGCAAAACCAACCGCAGGAGTTGGTCATGCTGACCCAGAATCCGTTGTTGGCTGCGTTGGTCTGCATGGTCTGACGCATAATCTCTGAATGGATGCTGGGGCCTTGCTGGCGGGCATTGTAGAACGACTGGAAAATGCATTTGACGCCTTCTTTGTACAAGGCCCGGTACAATTCCGGAAATCGCAGGTCAAAACAGATCAAAAGCGAGCATTTTACACCGTTGAGATCGAAATGAACAAAATGGTCGCCGGGTGTGTAGCGATTCAGATCGATCTGGGTACAGAAGCGCTTGTCATAGCGATCGACGAGTTTGCCTTCGGGCGAGATCAAGTAAAGCGAATTGTGTGGATTGTTCGGTTCGGTGAGCCGATGGCTGCTCCCCAGAACGACCCATACTCTTAATTGGCCGGCCAGTTCGATGATCTCCAGTGTCTTATCCTTGAGCAAATCCCAGTTGTAATCAACAAATGAGTCAAAATCGACGCTTGCGTAGCCGCTGAGTGCACATTCGGAAAAATGGACAATGTCGGCGCCTTTGTCTGCCGCTTGCTGCATCTGCTGACGAATCGCTGCGGCGTTGGCTTCAATGTCGGCGCTGACGCCAAACTGACATGTTGCGACCTGTATTGTCCCTTCCGGCATTTTTAAACTCCCGCTCTATTATTAGAGCGATTTGTATTATACCGCGATAAAGCAATCAAGACAAGGTTTCAAAAAGAAATTGACAGTCTGACTCTGTTTTCCTAGTATGATTTCACTATGCCAAGCCATTATTTAGCGAAAATTAGTATTGATGATCTGGATGTCCTCGGCTATTCGGTTGCGGGTGAAGAGACGGTAATCGGGATGCCGCAGTTAGATGTCTGTTTTGATATTGGCAAGGCCCCTGACCAACTCATCGCTCTTAATCATGTTCTGCTGACTCACGGTCACATGGACCATGCCGCGGGGATCGCTTATTATCTGTCACATCGCAAGTTTAACGGGATGAGCGCGGGTACTGTGCTGACACCGCCAAACACGGTTAAGCCGATTCAGCAGATTCTGGATGCATGGGGACACCTGGATGGAAATCAGATCCCGGTCAACCTTGTTCCGGTTAAACCGGGCGCCGAATATCAAATTAAGCCCAATCAGATCGTGCGAGTATTTGCTACTAAGCATTCTTATCAGTCCGTTGGTTTTACAGTCATTGAAACACGCAAAAAACTCAAATCCGAATACCAGGGATTGAGTGGGCCGCAGATCGTGGAACTGAAGAAGCAGGGGGTGACGATTGAGAATCCGATTGAAATACCGATGGTCAGCTATTTGGGCGACACATCCTATCTAGATTTTTCGCAACTGGAGACGGTGTCCAAAAGTAAAATTCTGATTGCTGAATGTACTTTTTTTGAGGATGAGCACATCGAGCGTGCCGAAGCCGGAAAGCATATGCACATTGATGAATTTGGGCCCCTTATGGAGCGGATGGAAAACGAAACGATTGTCATAACACATTTAACACACAGAACAAATGTGTTGGAAGCCCGTAAGATGCTCCAAAAAAGCTTACCCGCTGAGGTCTTCAAAAAAGTCATCATCCTGATGGACCGCAGCCATTGGTCGAGAAAGAGCACGAGCAGGTAGATTATTGCATGATTTTCCAGACCGCGTAGAAGATGGCGATGTCTGCGATGATGTGGGTCAACAGGTCGATGGCCAATCCACCGGTCATTCGATAGATATTTCTAAAGATCCAGCCGACACACATTAAAGCCGTGAAGGAGAGCAGCACAAAGACCGGCTTGAAAACCGGGACTAGGATGATGGCGTGATAACCTGCAAACAACGCATCGATATACCTAGGGGCCCATGACCCAGGCTTAAAACATCCTCGCCAGAAGGATTCCTCCAAAAAAGGATTGACAATGCAGACGTACAAGGCAAAGAATATAAAGGATGTATTTTTCAGATTCACCGATTCCATGAGTTGGGCGAGATTAATCGACTCCAATTTTGCGATAGGCCAGAGGAAATAAATGACCACGCCAGGGAACAGGCCGCTGAGGCATATCAGCCGGCTGATATGCCAAATAGGGTCTGATTTAATCAGTTTGAGAGCCGTGACTCCGTTGATTTCAATGATGCAGATTGAAAGTGTAAGGTGATACAGCAGAAGAGCAAAAAGGGCGTTTTTGAAATAAAAAACGCCTAGAAAAACAGCAAGATAGGGCGAGACAATACCGCAAGTCTTGAAAAAAAATTCGACAGGGATTTTTCGGATAAGCATATTGCTACCCTTTTTGGCACATCTGCCGGGCACGGAGGACTTCCGCAACCGACCAAGCCTGTGCGAATGTTCCTCTGGGGTGATGCGGGGGGGCACCGTCAAATATCTCAGAGATATTTCCAAGGCATGTCTCATTATCCAGATGGTCCAATAATTTGGCCAGAAAGCTTCGACATCGGCGCTTAGCGGTGGGATCAAAACGGTGAACTTTCAAATAGGCCTCAACAAAGGCACCGATGAGAAAAGCCCAGACAGTACCTTGATGATAGGCCGCATCTCGCTGAGATTGGGGGCCTATACATCTTTCCTTATAACGCGGATCGGAAGGGCTGAGAGTTCTGAGGCCATAGGGCGTCAACAGTTCCCTTTCGACAACCTCCACGACAGCTTTTTGCTGTACGGCCGAAAGAGGACTATGCGGCAGGGACACTGCAAAGATTTGATTTGGACGAATACTGGAGTCGGGTTTGCCCGGAAGAAGAATGCAATCATTTAAGCATCCCTGGTCGTCATTCCAGAACTGCTCCTGAAATGAATGACGCACCTGTTCGGCCAGAAGACCATAGAAATTGGCTGCTTGGTCATTCTTTCCTCGATAGTAATCAGTCAACTCACAGAGATTGCTGTACCAGAGGGCATTCACTTCAACCGCTTTACCATATCTTGGCGTAAAGGAAATGCCGTCAAATCGAGCGTCCATCCATGTCAATTGAGTGTCCACATCACCCCCGGTGATTAATGCATCCGTATCAGCATGAATATCGAATCGCGTTCCCTTGCGATAAGAATCCATCACCCATTTAATAGCGGGTAGGAGTTTATGGCTGAAATGTGAAATATTTTTTGTTTGGCGGAGATACCGAAAAGCTGCATGCACAAACCACAGGGAAGCATCGATACTGTTATAGTGTGGACACTGACCGTAATCATCGAAGCGATTTGGGATCATTCCTTCGCTGACAGCTTTAGCAAATGTTTTCAGGACGCCCCAGGCAACATCGGACCGACCTGTGTTTAAACAGAGGCCCTCCAGCGAGATGAATGTATCGCGCCCCCAATCGAGAAACCACGGAAACCCCGCCAATATCGTCGGCGTTTTTTCATTATCAATTGTTCGCTCGATGAGGAACTGATCTGCTGCGACATATAATTTTTTTTCTACACTGTCCTGCGGGGGTCGCTGCTTAAATAGTCCCTTTTGATGCAGTCGAATTGCATCCATCGCAGCCTCAAGTTCCATCTTCGATAGTATATCATGAGGTTCATCATTCTTGAACACTCCGGCCCAGAGCACAATGCGCCCGGGTGCTCCGATTTGCTGTTTATAGCAACCTGGCGACCAAAGGTCTTCGAAACAGTCTTGGCCACGCTGGCGCTCTATTCGATAGAAAAACCGATGCCACCACTCAGGACTCTGTTCAAATTGCATGGGTTCACAACGGAGAATTAACTGTCCCATTTCGGGTGAATCACCGCGAACACTCAATTCGCTTTCATTCCAGACTGAGCTTAGGTTCCTACCGGAATGGCCAAGAGAGTGAAAATCACGCATGGCCGAAAAAGGGCGGAGGGCAAACTCAAATGGCTGACAAACTTTTGAGAATTCGTACACAATTGCGACAATGTCAGAATCAGGTAATAAAAAGATCGACTTTGTTAAATTGGCCAATGCTGTTTCGTATTCAAAGTGGATGCCAACATCTTTTCGGAACTCAAGAAGATGCGAATATCCATTTGGGTGTATATTGCAATCAAACTCAAAATTACTGATCGAAAACTGACGGTCTTTGGCCGTCATCGATTCCAAACAGTTCGAAAGTGCCACGATGCGATTAGCTGGAGGAAGGTGGCTACCAACCAATAACCCATGATAACGTCGTGTGTTGCAATTGACAATGCTGCTAGTAGAAAAGCCGCCACGACTGTTCGTCAAAAGCCATTCCTTTTCAAGCAGTCTGTTTAAGGGTTTGTCCTGAATGGAAACCGAAATGGTTTCGGCTTCATGAGCAGCTTTGTATGTGAGCATGCAAGTTAAGTTCCTGTGCAAGGAGTTGTCTTTATGATGTTTTGCAGAGCGTCTTTTTGTTGTCACCCAAGAGGGATTGCTCGCATTGCTGGCGGAGATTGCCCAATACATTCATGAAATTGATGTAAGAATCATAAGGCGATTCGTAGGGATTAAAGTATTTATGCACATCGCCATCGGCAAAATATTTTGTACACATATAGTAAAAATGGTCCGATGTCTGAAGTCTACGCCAATCCGCAAGAAGTTCCTCGTTCTGAGTTTGCTTAATGGTATCTTCAAATTTATAAATCTCATGAAGGGCGTTTGACTGCATCGCATTGCCCAACCAGGCTGATAAATCGCGTTCGGTATCTGCCCAACTGATAACCCGGGGTACATCAACTACATCCACAGCGTCATAGGTGTCAATGACTTCAGTCGGGGTCATAAAACTGTTATCCGGGTGTTTAAGCACCTCTTCGGGAAGGTGAGACATAAAGGAAAAAATACCCGTATCCTCCCACTGATGTTCGCCGAATGTCTCATAGTCCATAAAAAGATTGATGCACTGTCCGTTACCGTTTGCCCGATTGACCCAATGGGCAAACTTATCCGCAGTGAGTGGATATTCTTTCCAATCAGGATTGCTGAATCGAAAGGCAATATCGTCGCTAAGCGAATAGTTTTTGAGCAGCAATTTAAGACGCTTGCAATTGGGTGGACGATAGACAAAATTGCTGTTGCGGTGCCCCAGGATATGATCTGCACCTTCCGTGATGATAGCATCAAAACGATCCATCTTTTCAACCGTTTCGGCCAGTTCATTGCTGTAAATGAGTTCCGTATTTCGGAAAACCCGCGGGGTCTGTCCATATAATTGCTGGATCAACTCAGAATGCTTATTGATCTGTGCAACAAATTCATCGGATGAATACAAGAAACTAAGGCTGTGGTAATAGGTTTCTCCTATAAATTCAACACAACCGGTTTGAGCTAATGCGTCAAATGTACTCATAACCTCCGGACAGTATTTTTTGAACTGCTCCAATACAACGCCGGTAATGCTGTAGGAAATTTTGAATCGTCCTTCAAAGCGGCGAATCACATCCAGGAGTAGTCGATTGGAAGGAAGGTAGCATTTGTTCGCTACCTTGCGACAGATGGAAGCATTTTTGAATTCGTCAAAATACCGGGGAGACTCCTCAAAGACAGTATAATGTCGAAGACGAAACGGTTGGTGAACCTGAAAATAAAAACAAACTGAAGGCATTTTAGCGTCCTTATCAAAGTCAAAATTAACAGGTCATTTCAAAGCACAGGCCTGTAGAACTGAAAAACTCAATCTATAATTGCCTCTGTGTTACAGGACTGCCTGATAAATATCTCTGCATTTCTCGGCCGCACCTTCCCATCGCAGGCGTCTTACTTCAAAATTACCGTGTTCTCTCAAGGTGAGTTGCAGCGGCGGGTATTTCAGGACGGCCAAGATTTTATTAGCCATTTCGTTAACATCCCAGAAGTCCACCTTGAGCACATGGGTTAATACCTCCGCAACACCACTCTGCTTACTGATCAGCACAGGTACATCATGGTTTAGTGCTTCCAGCGGTGCGATCCCAAACGGTTCGGACACAGACGGCATGACATAAAGATCGGCCATTTCGTAAACTTTCTGCACATCTTTTCCGTGTAAAAAGCCTGTGAAAAGGACTTTATGGCCAATCCCCATCTGTGCGGCCATTTCAATAATGCGGTGCATCATATCACCGGTGCCTGCGATAACAAACTTAACATTTTCATCCTCTTCCAGGACTTTGCGAGCCGCCATGAGGAAGTACTCAGGTCCTTTTTGCATCGTAATGCGGCCCAGGAATAGTACAATCTTTTCGTCGCTTCGAATCCCAACACGATTAAAGGCCAAGGCGCGGTTTTCACCGTTCTGCTCAACTCCATTGTACACAACTTCGACCTTTTCACCCAAGATGCCATAGCGGCTGATAATGATATTTCGCGTCAGATGACTAACAGCGATAATTTTTTGAGCGGCATGCATCCCCCGTCGTTCAATGTCATAGATCATCTGATTAACATGCTCGCCGCTTCTATCAAATTCGGTCGAGTGGACATGAATAACCAGAGGTTTACCAGTGACAGAGGAAACAGCGATGCCTGCTGGATAAGTCATCCAGTCATGCGCATGGATAACATCAAAATCTTCCTGAATCGCAAGGCGGACCGCATAGGCAGCATAACGGTGAATTTCACAATACATATCGCTGCTATAGTGTTCTTCCGTCGGGACGACTGGATTCGTTTCGTGCAGCCAGTGTTCAATTGCCGGATCGATCCCCTCTTCCGTAATGGTCTGCTTAGATCGCAGAGTGAGGATGTCCTCGATTTTATGTTTATAGTATTCAGGTGTTGTGTAGGCCTCCAGTGCAGAGGGGATATGGCGAAAAGAAACATTCGAGAATTTCTCTTCCACCTGCTCCTCGTATGACTTAGAAACAGAGCACGCTTTCGGTGCCTGGCACTGAAGTGGACTGAGCATCTTAACATGAGTGGATGAATCGGAGTTGACTGCTTTCGGAACTACAAAAGTAACTTCAATTCCCAAACCGCTCATCGCTTTGGTCAGGCCATGACACGCCGTACCTAACCCGCCGCTGATGAACGGGGGGAACTCCCAACCGAGCATAAAAACTCTCATTGTAGCACTCCGGTCAGATCGAAATCTTCTATTTGATAACAGTCAAAATCCATTTATCCTGTCGCATTCTAAATAAATAAAGTGACTCATTAACGGGTTAATTTTAGAAACAACACAAGCAAATGTCCATGGAAATTCGGCAAAAACATCTCGAAATCCTTAAAAATATAAAAAAAGACGGTTTTGGTCTTATAATTTTCAAGCACAGAGGGGAAGAGGCTCGTTGCAGTGGATTTCAGATTGGAGGGCAAAATGAAAACGGTTCCCCAATTGGGATACGGTTGTTTGCTTTTTCAACATTTATTGACCTGCCGACTACAGATCTTGAGGTTTTACTGAATACCCGCCGTTTGCTTTGGTTCGTAAAATTGAAGCAGTCGATAAAGCGTAGATTATTTAATGAGCCCAACGAGTGCATCAACCGAGGTTGTCGTCTTTGTTCTTTCCCATCCAGCACCCCCATTTAAGGGTCTATGTTCCAATAAAATCAACCTGCAATTGGTTCAAACGACATTACGAGGAATATGGTGTTAAGATAGAGAGTCATAGAGATAAAAAACTTTAAAAACTGTAAAATATCGAACTCAAAGGGCCTATAACCGAAAAAAGCTGGCGGTTTGGAACAGTATTATTAAACATTTGGCCGTTTTTGTTCGGTTTGACTCCTTTTTTGTTAATCCACCCGATTAATTCGCCGACATCAGCATTGCTTAATCAAAGCGTGATAATTATGTGTATTGTGGAGAATGAAGAATGCATCAAGAAGGCAAAGAGAACTGCAAAACGACCGATGTTAAGGAATTTGTAACCGTCGCATTTGCAGAGGATATGGAACTGGCTAAGCAATATCAGGAGTTGCTGAGGAATAATGAAATTGGTGTCCGAATTAAGCGGCAACCGGAAATGTCGCAAAGTGGATTTTCTGATATCGCAATCATGGTTTCAGAGGACTCCTTGGATGAGGCGCACGCTCTAATATCTGAGAAGGCCAGTTATGACGATTTCTTTGATATGATTTTAGACGATCAGGATTGTGACCGAATTGAGTTTTCTGATTTTGAAACCGAAGAGGATGACGATCTCTACTAAACCTAAACAAGCAACTCTTAATTGATAGGTGTCAATACAATGACAGAGGAAACAAAACATAAAGAGCAAGAGCAAGATGGCACGTTGGAAGAGCGTCGGGAAATTGCAATTGATCGCAGGAAAAGTGTTGTTGATCGCAGAAGCAGCTTTGACCGTCGCCGTGGCCCGGGACACCGAAGGACGCCCGAGCGCCGTGCAGCTGAAGAAGGAGAAATGAATGAGGAGCAATTCGAATTTCTCATGGCGATTGATGAATACAAACGCGCCAATCAGCGTCCGTTTCCAACGTGGACCGAAGTTTTAGAGGTTATCAGAGCGATCGGCTATCGGAAAGTTGCTGATCCACAAGAC
>CALKKA010000057.1 GCA_937995495.1 uncultured Phycisphaerae bacterium | reverse complement strand
CAATCTCTGTTATGATGCCGTATTCGTATGCTTTGAAGGATATGTCGGATTGGTATCGTCAGCTTTGGGCTGAAAGTCTGGGCAAGACATATGATCGGCAGGGTGAGCAGGTGTTTGTCGGTCCGACGCCCGTTAAAGCGCTCGGGGCGACCGATCAGCATAGTCAGGTACAACTCTATCGAGAAGGACCCAACGACAAATTGTTTACTTTCTTGCAGGTCAAAGAGTTTGGGCGGGATGTAACAATTGGCTCTCACCCGCCGACGGCTCCTGAATTAGAATATCTATCAGGGCAGAAAATGTCGAAGCTGTTCAATAGTGAAAAACTTGCGACCGAATATGCACTGCTGCATGATAAACGTCCATGCATGACGGTTTTATTTGATCGTATTAGCCCTTCAACAGTTGGACAGTTTATTTGTTTATTTGAGGTGACAACTTCTATTGCTGGCTTGCTATTCAATATAGACGCCTATGACCAGCCAGCGGTTGAACTCGGCAAGGAAGCGACTTTTGCGTTGATGGGACGAGATGATTTTGCCGAATTAGCAAAAAAAATTGAGCCGTTTTCTGAAATCGATGACACCTTTTTGGTTTAATAGTAAAAACTGAGGTTACCATGAATTATGCAGTCATTATGGCAGGCGGTACAGGCAAGCGACTCTGGCCACTCAGTCGGAAGAAGCGCCCTAAACAGGTTCTTGAATTATTGGACGGCCAGACCCTGCTCCGGAAATGTTTTGATCGCTTGGAAGGGATCTTTGATTTATCGAATATTCTCGTATTAACAAATGCAGATTACGTTGACATTGTACGAGAGAATTTATGCGAACTTCCTCAAGAAAATGTGGTCGCCGAGCCAGCTGTTCGAGATACCGCTGGCGCCATAGGTCTGTCCGCGACAATACTTTACAAATATGACAGCAATGCAACAATGGCTGTTGTGACGGCTGACCAGGTTCTCGAACCGGTTGGTGTTTTTCAGGATTCCATGCGTACGGCTCTGTCATTTGTGCATGAATATCCGCAGGCACTGGTAACTTTTGGAATTCAGCCAACATTTCCGAGTACGCAACTTGGATATCTCCAGTTTGGCAAATCCGTCCCCTGCGAGGCTTCACAGGATGCTGTACATGCGATTGACGCTTTTCGGGAAAAGCCGGAACTGGAGGTCGCCAAAAAATACCTAGACCAAGGTAATTATGCCTGGAACTCAGGAATGTTTGTTTGGCGATGTGAAACCATCTTGCAGCATTTCGCCAATTTCTTGCCAGAAGCGACTGAACCCCTGGAGCATATTAAGGCCCATTGGGGAAGCGCAGACCAGCAACAAACCCTCCAGGAATGGTTTCCAAGGCTTCCTAAGATCAGCATTGACTATGCCGTGATGGAAAAGGCAGAGGATGTTTATGGCATCTCTTTGGACTGCCGATGGCTCGATATGGGTTCGTTTGCTGCATTAGCGGATATCATCGAAGCAGATGCTGACAATAACTGCATCATTGCCGGTCGGCATGAGTTGCTCGACTGTAAAAATAATATCGTGGTAACAGAAGACAAGAATCATATGATCGCCCTGATGGGAATCGAGAATGTGATTGTTGCTCATACAAAAGATGCAACGCTTGTCTGTTCTATTGACCATGCCAACCGACTCAAAGAATTGTTGGAACAGGTGCAAAGACACAAAGACGGCAAGTTTCTCTAAACACCGTAAAGAAGCATTTGAGGATAAGATAAAGTGCGATACCTTGCGATTGATCACGGTCAAAAACGCACCGGGCTGGCAATATCGGATGCTTCTGAGACGCTTGTTTCCCCTCATTCGGTCATTGAAACTGCCAGTGAGGAAGAATTATTGCGGCGAATTTCAGATGTTTTGGTGGCAGAAGGAATTGACGCTATCGTGGTTGGCTTGCCAATTAACATGGATGGTACGGAGAGTGACAGATCCCTAAAAGTACGTCAATTTGTATTAGCCATGCAGGAACTAACCGACAAACCGGTCCATTTGCATGATGAGCGTCTGAGCAGTTTTGAAGCGGGGTATCTGGTCGGAGACCTTGAACTGACTCGAAAAAAAAAGAAAAAACGTCTTGATGCAATTGCCGCCGCCTCCATCCTCCGATCTTTTTTTGAGCATGAAAACACCCGATAAAAATACCAAGCGATGCTGTAAGCCACTTTATTAAAAGTGGTTATATAGAAAATGTTTGCGTTTTGACAATATCCACAAAAAAAAACTTCGCAAACCAATTTAAACTCGTATATAACTAATGAAGATAATATGAGTTCGTTTGCTGGAGGGCACCATGGAGGTAAATGGCGTAGAGAAATCGAAGATCGTAACGGTATCGGATTCTGCAGAACTTGCGGATCTGACAGTCAAGTACTTCGTCAACTATGCCCGGCGAGCAATAGAACAGAGGGGTGTTTTTCGTGTTGCGATTTCAGGAGGAAGCACGCCCGTCCGTTTTTTTGAAAGACTCTCTAATCCGTCTGTATATTCTAAAATAGACTGGGACAATGTCCATATTTTTTGGGTTGACGAACGATGTGTTCCACCAAGCTCAGAAGCAAGCAATTTTGGCCTTGCAACGCACACTTTTTTGCTGGATATCCCTATCCCGGCGGAAAATATTCATCGGGTAACAGGCGAACTACAAAACTATGCTGATGCAGTTGATGAATACGAGCAAATCATTCGTGCCGTTTTCAAGATTGCCAAAGGGCAAGTTCCCGAATTCGATGTGGTCATTCTTGGTATGGGTTCGGACGGGCATATCGGGTCGATTCTCCCCAATACCTATGCTTTATTTGATACCGACGACTTGGTCAGCGCGGTTTATCGCATGAATGGTGATTACAACCGAATCACACTGACGGTACCGGTTATGAAGGAGGCACGCCGGATACTTATCCTTGTGAGCGGGGAAAACAAGGCACAAATCATGTCAGATGTATTACGCACTCAACCCGATCCGGTCCGTTACCCGGTACATGCGCTCTGGCCTGTTCTGCACAAGGTTCGATGGCTTATTGACCGTCCCGCTGCGGCAAAACTGTGAAACAGAAAACCCTTTAAGCATTTAGCAGTATTTCGCAATCACATTTTTTTAAGAGACGGCTTAGTTGTTCTCTTCTTTCAATGTCTTTGCATAAAAGAATCGCCTGCTTGGAACAGGAAGCGATTAGTTTACGATCTGCCAGCACGGTAAGGTAGGGGGCATAGAGGAGGATATGGTCATATTTCTGGCTGGCAGAGTCAAGTAGCGAACGCAAATCCATTTGTTTAAGCAAATCGAAGTATCTTGCTGGCCAGACCGAAAGGTTATCAAATTCGGTTGGGACAGGGGATATCTTTAAGTGCGGTTCGATTTTTGAAGAATCAACTTCGAAGACTTTGGCCAAAGCATCCCGCTTGCTGTCAAGATCGATTAGCAGGCATTTTCCTGTGTTGGACAGAGAAACCGCAAGATTGACTGGAATCGTAACGGGCAGGTCAGCAAGTCCGCTTGCCGCCAAGAGGACTGGACGCACCTGACCATTTGACTTTTGAAGAACGTTGAGTATTTGGTGAATATCTGCATTCTGTGAGATTGGCTTTTTTTCAAGTCTTACAACGCCTTTTCTCTTTTTTTTCAATTTAAGAATAAACATCACTAACAGGAATAAAAAGACGACCCCACCAACTGATAAATAAAGCCAAAGTGAGGAAAAAAGCGTAACAGTTGCTCTAGGAACAAAATGTATAGCGATGCCATTCATAATTTACACTGATCGCAATTGAATACTCCCTACTCCTGTGCGGTGCATTCAGTTTTTGCAATACTCTGAAATATCCCTTTGGATGATTTCCTGCAGGAGTTCCTTCTGGAATAATGTTAGAGAGTCGTCATCCCAAAGATCATGACAAAGAGATGTTCGTTCTGCTTTTGTTTCGCCCGCCCGGACGGATTCACCGACGTATTGCTTAATGACATTTTCAACAGAACGGTCCCTTGTTTTTGGAGCAGCAGGTTCTATCCGTTTCCTTCGAGATGCGGTGGAACGGCGGTGTTCTGATAAAATCTGCTCAGCAAGATTATATCGTGGGATCTCGTTTTCAGTCGGATTGACTGGCATTTCGACCGAGGATGCATCCCCACCTGTCGGGGCTGCGCTTGACTCAGTCGCCTCCTGTTGATGAGATTCCATCTGAATCAATTGTGATTGTAATGCTGAGTTTTCCTTATTGAGGCGGCTCACTTCTTCCTGTGCCTCCTGCAGCAGTGCCTTTGTTTCATCAAACTGCTTAAGCTCAGATCGATCCTGCTGAGACTGTTGATTTAATGACTCAAGCTCATTCTTAAAAT
>CALKKA010000056.1 GCA_937995495.1 uncultured Phycisphaerae bacterium | reverse complement strand
CCAAGTGATATTCAGACAATGTTGGATTCTTCTATTCAGAAGGCCCGATCTCTCGCCAGCAATTTTTAATCAAGACAGGTGCTGGAATTAACCACAAAAACGCGTTCATTCTGTTGTTTCTTTTTTTAATTGCTCAATGGAGCGACCTTGAAGCGAAAGGGGGTGGTGGCGTGAGCGTCCAGCCAAAACATACTAATCACTTGATACATGAAGCGAGTCCTTATTTGCTTCAACACGCCCATAATCCCGTGGATTGGTACCCATGGGGTGACGAAGCGTTTACCAAGGCTAAAAAAGACAACAAGCCCATTTTTTTGTCGATTGGCTATTCGACCTGTCACTGGTGCCATGTGATGGCACATGAGAGTTTTGAGAACGAACAAATCGCAGCGATTCTGAATGAGCACTTCGTATCCATTAAAGTGGATCGAGAGGAACTGCCCGGCGTCGATGCGGTCTATATGGATTTCGTACAAAAGACCACCGGATCCGGAGGCTGGCCGATGTCGGTATTCCTGACCCCGGATGCCAAGCCCTTTTATGGCGGGACCTATTTCCCGCCAGTCGATTCGTATGGCAGGCCCGGATTTGAAACCCTGCTGACTTCGATTCAGGATGCTTGGCAGAATCGGCGGGAGGAAATATTGAAATCCTCAGAACAACTTACGCAGGCATTACAGGAGAAAGTGCAGACGCAGAGTGAGTTGACATTGACGGAGGATGCCCTGACTACTACATCCGAGGCTCTCAGGCAGATATATGATTCTCAATACGGCGGGTTTGGAAATGCGCCCAAATTTCCTCAGCCGTCGATGCTGTCGTTTCTGCTGATCTATTCACATCGAGCAAAAAATGAGAATGCGCTCAGCATGGTCGAAAACACACTTGAAAAAATGGCTTCTGGCGGAATTTACGATCATTTGGGCGGCGGCTTTCACCGCTACTCCGTCGACCCAAAATGGCTGGTGCCGCATTTTGAAAAAATGCTCTATGATCAGGCCCTGATCAGCCGTGCCTACATACAGGCATTTCAGATCACTAAAAAATCAGCGTGTCAACAAATCGCCGAGGAAATCTTTGAGTATGTTTTGCGGGATATGACGTCGCCGCAAGGGGGTTTCTACAGCGCCGAAGATGCTGATAGTGAAGGGCATGAAGGGGTTTTTTATGTGTGGAACCCAAAGCAGGTTGATAAACTCTTGTTCCGCAAGGAACAGCAACTCATCAAGGCCTATTACGGAATAAGCGACAACGGCAATTTTGAACGAGGCACCAGTATCCTGAATGTCACATCGACGCTTGACGAGGTGGCAAAAGAAATTGATATTGACCCTCATGATGTGAAGAAAATTCTGGAATCGGCTGAACAAAAATTATTTCAGGCAAGGGAAAAACGGATTCGCCCGCATCGGGATGAGAAAATCATTGCTGGCTGGAATGGCCTGATGATCTCGTCATTGGCCTATGGCGGGGCGGTGTTTGATGAACTGCGATATGTCCAGGCCGCACAGCGCAGTGCGGATTTTGTGATGGAGAAGCTCTATGAATCGGGGCGCTTGAAACGCTATTATGCTCAGGGAAAAGCCCATGAATACGCTGTTTTGGACGATTATGCTTGTCTGATCCGGGGGTTGATCGACCTCTATCAAGCCGATTTTGACCCAAAATGGTTACGGCATGCGGTCAAACTGGCCGATCAGATGATTGATTTATTCGAGGATGAAAAGACCGGTGGATTTTATCTGACAGGCAGTGATACAAAAAACCTGATCGTACGGACTCGGCCGGACTATGATGGGGCGACGCCGAGCGGAAACTCCGTTGCAACCGCAGAATTGATTCGTTTATTCGAATTGACAGGGAATCGAGACTATTTTCTTACTGCCCAGAAGACCCTGAGGCTTTTCCAGGAAGACCTGAAAAGGCGGGGCACATCATTAACCGAGTTACTGGCGGCGACGGATTTATGGCTTGGCGCTCGTACACAAATTGTGATAGCCGGAAAGCTCCAGGCGGACCCAACACAGAAAATCCTCAAAAGTCTTCGCGGGCATTTTCTTCCAAGAACAGTCCTGTTAGTCAGAGATCCGGAAACAAACGCCCAGGAACTGGATCGGGTCGCTGCCATTGTCAAAGCTCATGATCCGATAGAAGGAAAGGTCACGGTTTACCTGTGCGAGGATTTTGTGTGCAAAAGTCCAGTGACTGAGTATGATGCATTTCTAAAATCAATCAAAGAACTGCAGTAGAGCGAGACGGTTAGTCTTTTTTCCCTATTTTTGTTTCGGAGCCGTCGAGCAAACGGTTGATATTGGTTTTATGCCGCACGACGATTAGCATGGCCATACCCGAAGCGACCGCAATCAGCGGCCATAACTGCTCAATTTCCCACGACTCCAATATAATCGTCAGGGCCGTTAGCGTAATCGGAAAACTGATTGCGGCGAGGATAGACGACAGCGATACAGTTCGCCAGATCAACAGCGTGACCAACCAGATCACAAACGCTCCAATCCCACAAAATGTAAAATAGGGCCATAATCCCAAAACGATCCCTAAACTGGTGGCGACGCCTTTGCCGCCTTTGAATTTCAGGTACACCGGGAATACATGCCCCAATACCGCCGCACAACCCACCAACAGCCACAGGGCCAGCGATGCAGGACTGGCAGTTTTCGCATCAACAAGGTCCATCATCGGCACCAGCATCATCGGGATTAACCCCTTTAATACATCCAGCAAAAGGCACAGATACCCCCACTTTTTACCCAGAGCGCGGGTGGCATTCGTGGCGCCAATATTTCCCGATCCAAGCAGTCGCAGATCTTTTCCAAGCGCCTTTCCGATTAAAAAACCAAAGGGCACGGCACCTAAAAAGTACGCAAAAACGATTAAAATAAGAAATTGTATATCCATGCTTAGCGTTGGGTTCCTACTATCTTTTGTGCCTGTTCAAAAACATGCTCCACTGTAATCGATTCCATGCACAAGTGCTGCGTCTGTTTGCAAACGGGCTTGTCACACGGTACACAGGGGGCTATCCCGAGAATCTGGATTTCTTTGTCATGTTCGGTTTGTGTCCACAGCGGGTTATTCGGGCCAAATAGCGACACAACGGGTTTATCCTGTGCAATTGCAATATGCCGCGGGCCGGTATCATTGGTAATAACCAAGTCGGCAAATGAGTACAGGGCTTTTAATTGACCACCGTTTAATGAGATGTGTCCTAAATTGACCGGTTCAGAAACCGCCTGCTGACAGATTGATTCTGCGATTTTGACTTCTTGTTTGATGGGGGAGACTGAAAGAATAACCGTTGCGTGATAGGCTTCATAGAGCTTGTCGGCCAGTTGAGCATAGCGCTCAATGGGCCAGAGTTTGCTGGGACCAAATGCTCCGCCAGGCACAAGGATGACCAGCGGTCCGGCCAGCGATTGCAGTTGCGGCAGTGTTTTCAGCACTGTCTCTTTGTCTTCAGTGCGAACGGAGAGTTCTGTTTTTTTATTATCCAAACTGCCGCCTAAATGCGTGGCGATCTTGAGATAATACTCAATCATCGGGGCGGGCTGAAATGCTCCCTGATTATTTCGTAAAGGATTGATCCGGTCGGTTAACAGCAGAGACCGTCCCTCACGGGCATACCCGATCCGGCGACCAATCCCGGCCAACCAAAGGGCCAATGCCGACCCAAATGAACTTTTTAGAGTAATGGCGACATCAAAATGGTTTGCCTTGATTTGCCTCAGGGTGTTCAGGGATTTTTTTTCAAGATCGATCCAGTCGTCACAAAACGGACTCGGCGAAAGGACCTGCCGGGTAAATGCGGGGCCGAGGAATGTTATGGAGGCATTCGGGAAGAGCCGGCGAAATTCACGTAGAGCCGGCGTTGCCATAATAGCGTCGCCCAGCGGCGAGGGAAGCCAGATTAAAATCTTTTGTGAAGTCATAGACGCCCTAATCCCTTGAGTGCATCATCAGCAACGCAACTACAATAAGCTGCAGGGCGATGGAGTAGCCAATCATAATCACAACCGGTTCTCCTCCGACTTTCGGGCTGAGCCAGAAACCAAGACTAATAATCAAACAGAACACCGCGATGACTTGGAGCATTAGTGACAGTAATTTGAATACAGAGAATTCCTGATACAATCCCTCGCGGTCTTTGCGCTGTAGCCGGAGAGCAATTTCTTCAAGAAGATGATGCGTTTCGCTGATAGGTTCAGCCGGTTGGGGCGCTTCGGTACGGCTTTTAGCGGTATAAACCTTTGCCGACTCCGGTGCGGTTGCTTGGGATTCTTCTTCTGATGCGGCTTCCGTTTCTATTTTGGTTTCCGGTGCGGCAAGGGGTGCTGTTTCCTCAACGACTGCTTCAAGTTCTGTTTGAGGCGGATGAGTAGAGTCCTTCGCTTCCAGCTTATCGGATAGAGTTTGGTTTGCGGGTTCAGGCTCGGATGAATCAGCTAAATCATCCGGGCTTTGACTCTGTTCGGATGCTTGTTTACTGGACTTAGCCTTTTGATGGAACTCGTACATCCGAATAATATTGACGGCCTCTCTCAGATTAACAGCTTTTCGATCCGGTTCCGCATCGGTCTTCTTTTTCTCGCGGATCTTTCCGGGCACATCAACAAGGATGGTATGACAACCTGCAGCTTGACCCGCCTGGATGTCTCGATACGAATCACCGATCATCCAGGACTGTGTCAGGTCAATATCGAGATCTTCTTCTGCCTGAAAAAACATCCCGGCGTTTGGCTTTCGCAGGTTGCTTTCAACGCTGAAATCCTTCACCTCGCCATCCGGGTGATAGGGACAGTAATAAAGCCCGTCGACCGCAGCGTTTTCGGTGGCAAGTTGTCTTTTTAACTCTTGATGAATATTTTCAAGCTGCTGCTCTGTGATGAAACCACGCGCCACGCCCGACTGATTGGTGACAATCACCAACAGATAGCCCATTTTCTGCAACTGTTTCAATGCCTCTGCGGCACCGGGAATCAACCGAAGTTGTTCAGGGCTTCGGATATAGCCAGGATCATCGACAATCGTATCGTCCCGGTCAAGAAATACAGCTTTGTATGCCATCATGCATCCTTCTGATCGGTTGTCCCGTTCAATCCCTTTAGCTTATTGATGGTTTGGGTAGAGCTTTTACCATCCAGCAGAGGAACCAATTTCACACGACCGCCGCAGGACTCGACAAATTCTCTGCCAATGACACCCTTATCTTCCCAGTCCGCACCTTTGACCAGAATGTCCGGGCGAACCTGTTTAATAAGCTCCAACGGGTCGAGTTCATCAAAGATGGTGATATAGTCAATGCTTTCCATTGCCGCCAGTACCGCGGCTCGATCATGCTGATTATTAACCGGTCGTTCGGGGCCTTTAAGCTGTCGGACCGAATTGTCACTGTTGAGCCCTAAAACGACAACGTTGCCTTGCTCTTTGCAAAATTGAAGATATTCAATGTGCCCCCGATGCAAGACATCGAAACAGCCGTTGGTAAAAACAATCGTCTCTTTTTGCTGCCGGTGGTAGTCCAGATGCTTTACAAGCTCTTCGACATCATGAATTTTCCCCGTTTTGCCCTGATGTGTCGAGATGATCTCATTGACGATCTCGTCTACGCTAACGGTGGCAACACCGAACTTCTCAACTTCGAGGCCGCTGGCAATGTTGGCCAGTTGGAGTGAGGTTTCCTCATCCTGTCCCGCGGCAAGTGCTACGGCAAGCATAGCCAGCATCATATCACCGGCACCGGTCACGTCATAGACCGTCCGAGGCAGGATTGAAAGTTGTTTGGTCATATCCTGCGTTCGCAGATAGGCGCCTTCCTTATCCAGCGTAATGACGACCGTGTCCAGATTCAACTGTTCCCGCAATTGGAGGGATGCCTTCTCTGCATCAGCGGTTGTTTCGATCTCAAAGCCGACCGCATGAGAGGTTTCCTTCCGGTTGGGCGTGATAAGCGATGCGCCGGAGAATTTACTGTAATCAGGCTCTGCCGGCGGGTCGACGAGTATTTTCTTGCTTGCCTTATGCGCCAGCGTAATCAATTGCTGACAAAAAGCCGGTTCCAAAAGCCCCTTGTTGTAGTCTTGCAGGCAGACGATATCACACTGGCTCAAATGCTCCTGATAAGCTTCAAGCAGCCGCTGGTAATCAGTTTCCGCCAGCGGTTCGGTGCTTTCATCATCCACACGCAAGAGTTGCTGACGATGGCGATGCTGTGCCAGACCGACGATCCGCTCTTTCGTGATGGTGGGGCGTCCTTCGATTTCAATGAGGCCGGCCGTTTCGGCGCCGAGTTCTTTCAGGATGTCTGTTAGCTTTCGGGCATTCGCATCGTTGCCTGTAATGCCGACACAAAAGCATTGTGCCCCCAGTGTTGTTACATCGGCGGCAACAGACGAGGCCCCGCCGCCGGCGTATTCACGACGAACGACTTTTAGTACCTGCACAGGCGCCTCTGGACTAATCCGCAGGGCATCCCCGTAGATATAACTGTCCAGCATAAAATCGCCCACCAGCAATATCTTCGGCGAGCCAAGATGCGTCACAGCTTTCAATAGGTTCGTATAATTCATTCGCTTGTCGTTCCACTTTTAGTCGGTTGGTCAGAAAACAAATTATCTATCAACAGTGTTATTTTATCAAATCCCTCAAAAAAGTCCAGTTCCATTGCCAGATAGGCAAAAACAATACTCTCCTCTTCCGGAGACAGCAGGGCAGTTTTGACCCAGTCTTTTTGCGTACACAGGATCATCTCGGCTCCGCAGGAAACGGCCCGTTCAAAAATCTGCTTCATGTCTTCTCGTGTGTAGGCATGGTGGTCATCAAAGATCTGGGTGTCCTCCAAAGACAGGTCATTCTGCTCCAGACATCTAAAAAAGGCATCCGGATTTCCAATGCCGCAGAACGCGAAGATCTTTTTGGAACGAAGTTCTTCCAGGTCAAGTTTCTCATTCTGGAAGGTGACGGCGCCCGTTTGTTTATGGGCGGCTTTGGCAATGGGAATATTGGGGGCGATCTTTTGGATTTCCCGTTCCAATTTTCGCATTGGCTCTGCATCAGCTTGATCAAATCGTGTGATAATCACCGCATCGGCACGCGAGAGTCCGCTCTTCGGTTCTCGCAGCAATCCGGCCGGAAGAACGTGGCCATAACCAAACGGACAAGTCGCATCAACAGCAACAATATCCAGATCACGTTTGAGTTTTCGATGCTGGAAACCGTCATCCAAAACCAATACCTGTGCCTGGTAGACAGAAACTGCTTTCTGTGCCCCCGCGACGCGATTGGGATTGACAATGACATCGGTATCGAGGCAGGCCCGAGCCAGCAGGGCGGGTTCGTCAGTGATCTGATCCGGCTGGGTTTTATACCCCCGTGTCAGGATTGAGCAGTGCAGTCCCTTGTTCAGCAGATAATTGCACAGCCAAATTACCAGCGGAGTTTTTCCGGTTCCGCCGGTTGTAATGTTTCCAATGCTGATAACAGGGACGCCTGCTCTACGAGAGCGGAAGATGCCGACAGCAAACAAAAGATTTCGCCCGCGCATCACCAGTCCGTAGACCCAAGCTACCGCGCCGAGCAGGGCTCGCAATATCCCGATTCCGGGGCGCTGGTTCTGTCCGGAAACGATCTTTCGATACGTGTCATGATTCAAGCGGGCATTCCTGTAAAACCAAAGCGTCAAAAAACATAAATCTCGAGAGTCTCTCAAGGGAACAATATCTTAGCAGGCACCATAAGTATCTGTCAAATCAAATGATAAGGACTTGCCAATGGCCTTTGACGTCATTGTAACGCCGCACTACATGGCGCAAATAATATTATTAAATGTTTTGCTGGGACGCATTTGTTTGGCGGTAAGTTCCGAGTCCGGCAAATAATATCCTCCAATATCTATCGGTTGTCCCTGTGCGGCGAGCATTTGCTGGTTGATGTCGGCTTCGTTTTCTTCAAGCGCTTTTGCGAGGGTAACGAAGGCTGTCTGAAGAGAAGCGTCCTTTTCTTGAGCGGCCAGCGCCTGTGCCCAGTACATTGCCAGATAAAAGGTACTCATCCGGTTGTCGGTCTCGTTGACTTTGCGCGAGGGCGACTTGGCATTCTCCAGATATTGGGTGATTGCTTCACTGAGTGATTCGGCAAGAATTGCGGCTTTGGCGTTGCCTGCCTTTTCTGCGATCAACTCAAACGACGGAACCAGTGCACAGTATTCACCAAGCGAATCCCACCGCAGATGTCCCTCTTTCAGGAACTGCTGAACATGTTTGGGAGCAGAACCGCCGGCACCGGTTTCAAAGAGTCCGCCGCCATTCATCAGCGGCACAATCGACAGCATCCGGGCACTGGTGCCCAGTTCGAGGATGGGGAATAGATCCGTCAGATAGTCACGCAAAACATTACCCGTGACGGAGATCGTGTCCTGTCCCCTGCGGACGCGGTCCAATGAGAACTGCATTGCATCCGTGGGCTTCATGATATGAATCTCAAGGCCTTCCGTATTATGTTGCGGCAGATAGGCGTTGACTTTCTTTATGATCTGAGCATCATGAGCCCGGTTTTCGTCCAGCCAGAACACCGCCGGGGCTCTGGTGGCTTTGGCACGATTGACTGCCAGTTCCACCCAATTGCGGATGGGGGCGTCTTTAACTTGACACATTCTGAATATATCGCCTCTTTCAACCGGCTGGGCCATGATGACATTTCCATCGGGACCCACCAATCGAATGATTCCGGCAGCAGATGCCTCGAATGTTTTATCGTGTGAACCGTACTCTTCGGCCTTCTGGGCCATCAGTCCCACATTGGAAACGCTTCCCATCGTCGCAGGATCAAACTGCCCATGCTTTTGGCAATCTTCGATGATCTGCTGATACATGGTCGCATAGGATCGATCCGGGATCATCGCAACCGTATCTTGGAGTTCGTCCTTAATATTCCACATCTTACCGCCGTCACGAACCACATTCGGCATGGACGCATCGACGATGATATTGTTCGGTACATGCAGGTTGGTAATACCTTTTCTTGAATCGACCATAGCCAGCTTCGGACGATTATCATAAACCGCTGCAATATCAGCTTCGATCTCGGCCTTCTGATCTGCGTCGAGTTTGTTGAGTTTATCCAGAACATCTGCAAGGCCGTGGCTCACATTGGCACCGATTTCATTGAGGGTATTGGCATGTTTATCGAGTGCATCGTTATAAAAGACAGAGACACAATGGCCGAAGATGATCGGATCGGATATCTTCATCATCGTTGCCTTCATATGAAGCGACAACAGGACATCTTCTTTTTGGGCTTTATCGATTTGTTCCTCATAAAACTGACGTAAAGCTGCAGCATTCATGACAGCCGTGTCGACAACTTCATTTTCAAGGAGCATAATAGTGTCTTTGAGAATGGTTGAAGAACCTGTGCCATCGACAAATTCTATTTTTGCACAGCAGGCCTGTTGCATTGTCACGGACTGTTCGCTGCCGTAAAAATCCCCATTGTTCATGTGGGCCACGCGTGCCTTGGAACCTTCAGCCGGCCAGGGCTTCATCATTTTGTGAGGGTGTTTTTTTGCGAATTTCTTAACAGAGGCAGCAGCTCTGCGGTCAGAATTCCCCTCTCGTAAAACAGGATTCACTGCCGAACCAAGAACCTTAGCGAATCGAGCCTGCAGCTGTTTTTCCGCATCGTTTTTTGGCTCTTCGGGATAATCCGGAATATCATAGCCCTTTTTTTGTAGTTCGCTGACCGCCTCTTGCAGTTGGGGCACGGAAGCACTGATATTGGGCAGCTTAATAATATTTGCTTGG
The DNA here is from genome assembly GCA_937995495.1 of uncultured Phycisphaerae bacterium. GTDB lineage: Bacteria > Planctomycetota > Phycisphaerae > Sedimentisphaerales > Anaerohalosphaeraceae > 4572-13. The sequence goes on along the minus strand of CALKKA010000056.1, from coordinate 6,130 downwards.
GGCGTTTTGGCCAGAATGCCCAGTTGACTCAAGGCATCCTCGATCTTTTGCTCTTCGGCAAGGTTATCGGGGAAGGTTGCAACAATCCTGCCGGCAAGTGAGATGTCTCGGGTTTCAATCTCAATATCGCAAGCTTTCGCATAGGCCTTTACTACGGGCAGAAGGGCATATGTTGCAAGGGCCGGGGCCTCGTCTACTTTCGTCCAAATGATATTAAATTTTGTCATCTTATCTCTATTTCCTGAATAGTTGGATTACCTCAAGGATTAGAGCCCATCTTAGCGTCGAGGGCATTCATATAGAAGTGTTTTCAGGCCTGAATACTACCGGTTGCGGCCAAAATATCAATGAAAATCCTGCCGGCTCAATAGGGCAATTCGGGATAGGTGATCGCGGCCAGGAGTGCATAGCCGTATTGGGTCCAGAGTTCGGTGTCCGTCAAATCGCTGTCCTCTTTGGCCAGTTCCATCGTAATAATCGGGATTTTTTGCTCTACTCCGGCGAACGAACCCAGCGAACCGGGCCTCGAGCCGAGTTTTTTGACCGGCAAGGAACAGAATCGCCCCATGTGCTTTGCAATATCTTCACCCGGTCCATCGTAGTCCAGGCAATATAGCGGCTGATGGATCGTAACAATGTGCGTAGGCCCTTGGGTCAGTATCAGATCGTGCAGAATAGTTGATTCCGGCTCTGTCAAGCCCCCCTCTCCGTGGATTTCATTATTAATGCGGTTAGAGGCTGGGAAATTCCTATTTAGATCAATTCCCGATGCATTGCCCCTTGTTCTAAGGGCGTATCCGTCCGGATTGGCCACCGGCACGATTAGGACCGTCCGGTCGGCCAGTAGAGACGGTCGGACCCTGAGTTCATCGAGGAGACGCTCGACTAAAGGCGTCCCGGCATCTTCGTTGCCGTGAATGGTTGCGATGATCAGTACCTTTTCTGTGCCTGCTCCGACAGTGATCAGTTCAATAGGTCTATTTAGAACTGAATAGCCCAAAATTTCACTACGGACAAGTTGCGGAGCCGCAATGATCGGTGCATAACGATCTTTGGAACCGAACTGGCATCCGCCCAGAGCCAAACAACAGGTAGAAAGAATGGCTGTAACGAGTCGTTTTCTATGTAACTTCATTTCTATTCCAGTGTTAGACTATTTCATTTGGCGGCTTAAATTCAGTACTACTATCATTATCGTTCAAAACAGGTGTTTCTAGTGAAAAAAGAATAAACCTGTTTGTCCATGAGAAAAATGTATTTTTACAGTTTTGGTCAAACAGGTTTCATTAACCGGGCGTACTATGAGAAAAAATACTAAAATAATATTGAAAGGATCCAACGATGGATAGAAAATTCGAACAAATCATTTCTCTACTTTGTGTTCTTGTGATTTCAGGCTTGACTGTCGCGGATTGCGGTACATGCGGCGCTGGTGCCAAGCATGAGCACAAAGAAGAGAAAAAGGCCTGTTCCAGCGACTGCCAAAAAGCATGCTGTGCGACACAAACAGCACCGGATTTCACTTTGAAAGATATCAACGGAAAGGCAGTCCAACTTAGCACACTTAAAGGAAAAACAGTTGTTCTGGAATGGACCAACTATGACTGCCCGTTCGTAAAACCACATTATGACACCGAATTGAAGACCATGAGCAAACTGGCTGCCAAATATGCCGATCAGGACGTTGTGTGGTTGACGATAAACAGCACGCATTATGCAACGGTAGAGACAAACAAGGCCTGGGCCGAAAAAAATCAGCTAAAACAAGCTGTGCTGGTCGACAGCGATGGAAAGGTGGTAAAACTGTATCAGGCAAAGACGACACCCCATATGTTTGTTATCGACAAGGAAGGAAAAATTGTCTATCAGGGAGCGATAGACAACGCACCGCTGGGCAAAAAGCCGATAGACCAGGAGCAGGTTAATTATGTAGACAAAGCGCTTGCCGAACTGCTTGCCGACAAAAAAGTCGAAATAGCAAAGACCAAGCCGTATGGGTGCTCCGTAAAATATGCCCATTAGCATTCACAGGAATCCGATTTGAGTGGGCCTAAGAAGCAAGTTTAGACTTATAATTTCAAGCCTCATGTGTACCAGTTGCGAATTTTGATATAAGGGTAGGGGAATTCCCATGGGATTTGCGGCCTTACCGGTAGCAAAACCGATACCAGTTTGGGTGCTATTGATTGATATTATATCGAATATAGGTCGTTTTTTCCAAGAGGAAATTCAGTTTTTTGTTGATTAGGCTTTTGCTGAGGATGTATATTAAGGGATAATGAAAGCAATAAATTGTATTTAATGAAAGGACGGGAACATGGAAAAAAGTCTCAAAAAAATCATTTCTGTATTGTTTATTCTTCTGATCACGGGTCTTGCCGCGGCAGACTGCGGCAAGTGTGACGATGGGAAGAAGAAGGTGTGCTGTGGCGACAAGCCAGGTCAGTGCTGCAAACAGGCTTGCCCCGCCGATTGCAAGAAGGCGTGCTGTTCGAAGAAAGCCTGTTGCGGTGACAAACCAGGTCAGTGCTGCAAGAAAGCTTGCCCTGCCGATTGCAAGAAGGCATGCTGTTCGAAGAAAGCCTGTTGCGGTGACAAACCAGGTCAGTGCTGCAAGAAAGCTTGCCCCGCCGATTGCAAGAAGGCATGCTGTGCGAAGAAAACCTGCTGCGGTGACACACCGGGAAAATGCTGCAAGCCGAAGTGAAAAACTGATTTGAGTGACGCCAAGACGCAAATTTGGACTTGCATTTTGGAGCTTCGCTCGATATATAGTCGGGAATGACTTATCTGGCGGTGTCCATTTTTGCAGAGGGCCAAGACACATTTTTAAAGCAGCTTGACAGTGCCCATTCCAAAGGTGCAGAAGCTGTTGAGGTTCGTGCGGACGCACTTACCCAACCCGATGTTGACACCGTTTTGAAAATGGCTCGGGCGGTCCAAAAGGCAAAGTTGCCGGTGATCGTAACCTGTCGCGACAAAAAAGAGGGGGGCTTTGCAGAGGTTGCTCCATCACGCCGTCTTGCCATTCTACGGGAGGCGATTCTTGCAGGAGTGGATTTTGTTGACATTGAGTATAATAATTTCATGCATCCCGATACATGTTCTGTTCTAAAAGCGGCGCTTGAACAATCCGATACCAAGTTGATCCTGTCATGCCACAATTTTGACCGTCCATTTGACGATATTGAGCTTTTGTACGAGTCCATTCTAACTGCCTGTCCGGATGCGATTCCAAAAATCGTATATAAGGCGCAGCATATCAATGATTGTTTTGCGGCGTTCGATCTTTTGAAAAATTCTGATCAGCCCTTGATTGCCCTTTGTATGGGGCCCGCCGGCCAGATCAGTCGAATTCTGGCCAAGAAATTTGGAGCGTTTCTGACATTCGCATCGTTGGATGAAGACAATGCGACTGCTCCAGGGCAGGTTCCGGTTGAGCAGATGAAAAAACTTTACCGCTGGGACCATCAGGATGCCAACACCGAAATCTTTGGCCTGATTGGAAACCCGGTGGGTCACTCACTTAGCCCGAGATTGTTTAATACTTGTTTTGATAATGAACAGATCAACGCGGTTTATCTGCCCTTTCTTGTAGAAGGAGATACTGAGGAGTTAAACGCGTTTTTAGACCATGTCAGCGGACGGCCTAAGTTTGGCTTTGGGGGTTTCAGTGTAACCTTGCCGCATAAGACCCATGCGCTGGATTACGCGAACCTGCACGGCGATTATGTAGATAACCTGGCTGAGGCCATCGGGGCGGTGAATACGCTGAAGATCGGTTTCAACGGACTGTTGAGCGCCTACAATACGGATTATTCCGGAGCGATGGACGCACTCGTTGCAGCGATGGGAGTCGACCGGCACGACCTGCACAAAACCAAAGTTGCTGTTGTTGGAGCGGGTGGTGTCGCCAGGGCGGTCGTCGCAGGGTTGGCCGATGTGGGCGCTCGCGTCACCATCTATAACCGCACGGTCAGCAAGGCACAATCACTGGCGAAAGAGTTCGGGTGCAAATTCGCCTCTGCTGACAAATTGGCCGAGACAACAGCGACGATTCTGATCAACTGTACCAGTGTGGGGATGCATCCCGATGTTGACACATCTCCCGTTCCGGACGGTGTTGTTCACAAAGACACGGTCGTCTTTGATACGGTTTATAATCCGCTTGAGACGAAGTTGCTTGCCGATGCCAAAGCCGTCGGAGCGACCGTGGTCAACGGAGTCGAGATGTTCATCCGCCAGGCCATCCAGCAATACAAAATCTATGTCGGCTCTGCTCCCGACGACATACGGATGCGAGAAGTGGTGTATCAATCGCTAAATCGCTAACACCTTAAACGTATTCTACTTCCAAGAGTCATGGGCGCAGATTCTGCTTTGTTATCCCTCTTTTTCAGCCAAAAACGGAATATTATGAGAAAGCCCGCAGATGTATTGACAGATGGCCCCAATCTCTGTAGAATTTGCCCCCTCGACGGACGAAAGTTGTCCTTAAGACACGGTGGATGTAGCTCAGTTGGTTAGAGCACTAGATTGTGGATCTAGGGGTCGGGGGTTCGAATCCCCTCATCCACCCTTTTTTTAGCCTAAAAACAACGATTTCCGGGCTTTCTCCTACTCTTCACTATCACAATGGCGTAATTTTTGGCGTACTTTTTCTCCCACTTTGAGTTCTACCTACATTTTTTCACACCAGCTTGATAAGTGATTAGCCCGGCGTTACTATCCAAATCAGTAACTGATATAGATGATCTGGATATTAGAATTATGGCTTCAATGTACCATGACAAAAAGACTAGGAGATGGAGAGTTGCATGGCGATGTACGCAGGGCGCAGATAATATGGACGATTATCTCCCCACACCGGCGATAGGGCAGGTGTCAAAAAGTTGACAGGGGGGGGCAATGTGTAATAAAGTAATAAGGAAAAAGTGGAGGGTTTTTCAATTGGCTGCAATGAAGTTAATTGCGGCCTGATTTGCCTGGAGTGCATATTGTGGTTTTTTTGTTGGAATCTCTCTAATAAGGTTGACACGGCTTTTTTTACAGGTAAAGTGAGCCACTAAATGGGTATTATTATGGGATGGAATGATAAAATGTATCGATTTGCGGTAGAAGAATTGAAAAACTGGGTATCAAGACCGGATCATAAACCTCTTGTTCTTAGGGGTGCCAGGCAGGTTGGCAAATCATTTCTGGCGAATATGCTGGCTGATGAGGCGTTTGAGTCAATCTCTGAAATCAATTTTGAGCAAACCCCCGAAATGGCGGAACTTTTCAGTTCAAAGCAACCGGAAAGAATTGTTCAGCTGCTTGAATTGAAGCTGAAATTTTCGATTATTCCAGGTAAGACATTATTGTTTCTGGATGAGATACAGGCGGCTCCGGAAGTTTTTGCGACACTGAGGTATTTTTATGAGCAGATGCCGCAACTGCATATCATAGCGGCTGGCTCGCTGCTGGAATTTGTACTTGAAGATCACCAATTTTCCATGCCGGTCGGGCGAATCGAATATATGCACCTCGGGCCGATGACATTCGAAGAGTTCTTATTAGCGATGGGTGAACAAAAACTTCTTAGCTTTTTGCAAAACTACCATTTGCTGGAGTCCATTCCTGATCCTATCCACAATGAATTATTGCGGCATGTTAAGGATTTTTGTGTAATAGGCGGAATGCCCGAGGCCGTAAAAATATATTCACAAACGAAGTCATATCTGGAAAGTGAGCGGGTTTTAAGTAATATCTTATCGACCTATCGTGCGGATTTTAATAAGTACGGAAAACGTGTGAACCAGCAGAGAATTGAAAAGGTATTCCTGAAGATTCCCAATCTGGTCGGCCAGAAATTCAAATATACGCAGGTTGACAGGGAAGAAAAAAGCAGAGACCTTAAAGATGCTTTGCACAGGCTTGAATGCGGACGTGTTGTTAGCAGGGTTCTTCACAGCGATGCTAATGGAGTGCCTTTAGGTGCAGAAATCAATGACAGGTACTTCAAGACGGTATTTCTTGATGTTGGCTTGTTATGTCGCGGCGGGGGGATCACTATGGATGATATACAATCGGCTGGTGATGTCATGATGATAAATTCCGGCCAAGTATGTGAGCAATTTGTAGGTCAGCA
>CALKKA010000055.1 GCA_937995495.1 uncultured Phycisphaerae bacterium | reverse complement strand
CCAAACATTTGTTATGTTTTATACGGATAACTTTAAATTGAGGTGTATTATGCCGATAAGACGCGAAGATAAAGAGTTTATACAAGCATTATCCCTGTTTGGGGCCCTGTTGGGCGCCTGTATCGGGGTGTTTGCGGTCGTTCATATCTCAAATCGGGCCCAAGAGCAGCATGTTGAGCAGAATGAATATCAGCAAACTCATGCGGCCCTGCTGAAACTGAGCAGTACAGTCGTCAATCCGAATAATCCGATCGCGGACGAAAATGTTCTCGACCAAGTCCAACAACAGATCGATCAAACACCAGCTCCAAAAACTGTCCCTGAAAAAGGTTTCTGGACGGGCATTCCTCGCTGGGGTTATCTGGGGATTTGCGGCGGCAGCGGTATCCTTGGGGCCATGGCCGGATATTTTGGCACATGGACAACCGGCTGGTGCGGAACCATTTTTATCTGTTACCTGATCCGCTTTCTTTATGGGATCGTTCGCAGGACAGCACCCAGCTATGCCCTTAAGATCAATCTTCAGCCCGTATCGGGACAAAATGAGAAGGGGCACATACAGGTTCCGCGGGAAGACGGGCGAATGCTGCCCACGATGGTCAAACTGTTCGCACTACTGCTGTTTGTGCTAGCGATCCTGGCTGCCGTGGTCTGGCATGTGACTGCAATCTGATACGGCCCTTACAAGCAGACTTATTGTAATCCACAACCGGTCTGGCCCTGCCCAGGCCGGTCTTTTACTGCGCCCAAAAACATGGCGGAGCAACTTCTCTTCTTGGCAATTCTCTCTTCGATGCATCTTTCAAACTCACGAGGTCTGAACTCCCCTTTTCCTGCAAACAAGACTTTCCCGCTTCGAGAGCAAGATTCTAAACTCTCTCAATATAGGTCCTTGACGAGACATCTGGCTCCGGCCAAAATTGGAAAATTTCTTATTAATTCGGTCACCCCGAGTCTCAGAATTTGGTGGTTGAAAAAAAAAAGAACCTCGATACAATAAAAGGAGTATTAGGGATACGAAAACATCACTTAACTTGAAAGAGAAAGGGAACACTATGAAAACCAGCACTTTTTTAGCTATTCTTTGCCTTTTTACGATGGGATTTGTTGTCATCGGGGCTTGTGAAGCGGCTAAGGTGATCGAAGTCCCCGCAGACGAACCGGCAGCTGTGGACGAAGCACCCGCTTCGGCTGAACCGGCAACTAAGAAAGAACCGACCGCTGAGGTCGAACCGGCAGACGACGAAATAAAATTCGAGGATATTCAACTTCCCGAAAAGGACAGTCCTGAGTATTGGGTCGTCCGTTCAGAGGCGATAGGCGAGTTGACGCCGCTGCTGACAAAAAAGCGAGCAGAAATGAAAAAGAAACGTCAATTACTGGCTGATTACCTGCTCAAGATCGGAAAGGCCGAAGACATGGCGGCTGCTAATATTAAAGTCCCGGATGATCCGGCACTCTATGCAAAAGCCCTTGGGGTGGATCAGGATCTCAAGGATCTGAATGCCATGCCCAAAAAACGCCCGACCTGGGAAGAGTTGGCTCAGTTCTCAATGCGGTTTGTTCTTCATGAGGGGTATCGACCCATGCAGTTTGACAGTGCTGAAGATGCTGCGGGCTTTGCCGAAGTCTGCAGAAAGAAAGAACAATATGCTCAAAAAGTTCGCAAGGAGATGCTCGGCTATGTGGAAGATACCCTGAAGATGTGGACCTACTTGGGGACTATCGGCGAGCAATCCGCAGCCAAAGAATGGGCTGTCGGGATGAAGTTAGATGCCGAAAAGATGAAAAATGCCGAACGGGCAATGGTGGCTGAAGAGCGACGCATGGCTTCTCTGGAACGCAGAGAGTCGGAAAAAGAACGGAAATTTGAAGACGCTCAGGACCGCGCCTCGTTCCGATCCTCACGGCGAGAGCGTGTCTATCAATCTCGCGATGACCGCCTGCAGTATCAACAGACTCTTTTGAATGATCGGTACACCAACAGCTACCGGTGGTAGCAATTCGCCAACGATCAGTTGACAGCAGGCGTTTGAGCGATAAGTAAGTTTTTATGACGGAACGGACACTAAAAATCGCTGCGATCGGGTTGACGGAGCCGGCGCTTGGGCTTTTGGATATTGCCTCCGAGAGCGGGCTCTATGTGATCGCCGCTGCCGCCGATACGCGACAAGCGCGTCTGGATATGTGCGAACGCAAGTTTGAGTGTCCGGTCTTTACGGACTACCGCCAGTTGATGATCGCAACGGAGGCGGATTTCCTTTTGTTCGGCGAGCCCACCCATCAATGCGTGGAGTTTATTCAATTGGCCCTGCAGGAGGAGTTCAATGTCCTCAAGACACTGCCGCCGGCACTGAACTTTTCTCAATTGACCGAGTTGTACCGGCTTGCAAAAAAGCATCAGCGACTTTTTATTACGATGCAGAATGGACGGTTCCGACTGCCCTTTGAGCATATCCGCAATCACCTGATCAAAACCAATCGCAAAGACGATCACTCCTGGCATTTAGTTTCAGCGGTCTGTCATGTCCCGATGGGCGAACCGGACACTGAGAAGCGATGGCTCAACGACCCCAATATGGCCGGGGGCGGGGTGCTGCTTCACAATTGTTACGATCTCATCGATGAATTGCTGTTGTGTTTTGGCCTGCCGCAGAAAGTGTATGCCCTGACAATCAACCAGGCACCCGATCGTCAGCAGCGGATGAGCTTGACCGAGGATACCGCCGTCGTAACGATGCAGTTCACCGATTCGCTGATCGCGCAGATCTGTGCCAGCCGTACGCTTGGCCCGGCACGCAGACATCTCCGGGTCCACGGCAAACAGCAGCATTTGACCGCCACGGAAGAGGAGGTCGTGCTGTATGACAACGGGGGCGCCCTGCTGGAGCAGAAAACCTATGCCGCAGATGACCTTTCTAGCCAAAAGCGGATGATGGAAAATCTGGCGACCTCTTTTCAAAACCCTGACACCTGCCAGCTTTATCCGTCGCACGGGTTCGATCTAAAAACCATGGCCGTGATCGAAGCGGCATATTTATCCACCCGTACCGGCATGGCTGAGGACCCTGGTCGCATCCTGGGTCTGGCGGACATCGATCCGTCGGGAATTCTATAACAATATGGAACTGAAACCGTGAATTATAGGAGATGAATGATGGATATCTTGGAGTTTGCCATTCAAATGGAGCGGGACGGTCAGAACTTCTACCACGAGCTTGCCTCTAAAAGCACGCACACCGGCATCAAAAACATCCTGAATATGCTTGCCGACGACGAGAGAAAACACCAGAAAGCGATCGAAAAAGCACAGACCTCACGTTGGGACATGCCGGAAACAACTGTCCTAGACAATGCCAGAAATGTGTTCCGGCAGATGCAGGATTTCGGCGGGCAGTTTGACTTGTCTGGTGATGAGGAATCGCTCTATCGCCAGGCGATGAAACTGGAAGACAAAAGCATCGCCTTTTATCGCGACAAGGCCGACCAGGTCAGCACACCCGAACAGAAAGCATTGTTCTTGAAGTTGGTTGAAGAAGAAAAGAAGCACTTTTTCCTTCTGGAAAACCTGGTGAATTTTGTCGGTGCCCCCAAGACCTGGTTGGAAGATGCGGAGTTCACTCGCCTGGATGATTATTGATCCGGGGCAACTCGCCGCACACCATCGTTCTCACTGCCCGGATAACCGCTCCACTCCGGTTGTCTGGAGGGTCTGCCGTACCCTTAAATAATTTGAAACGGAAATTGATTCCATTCGCTAAGTTCCCTATAATAGTTCCCTTATGGCAAGTGGATTAAAAAATTCGGTCGGAGTTGTCCAGACACAGACGGTTCGCCTTGTTGAACCGGATGCCCCGCTGCGCCTTAAGTGCGGCAAAGACCTGGGGCCCATCGATGTCGCCTATGAGGTCTATGGGCAGCTCAATGAGCAAAAGGATAACGCCGTTTTGATCTGCCACGCCCTCAGCGGAAACGCCCATGCGGCGGGCTATAACAGTACCGAAGACGCAAAACCCGGCTGGTGGGACATTATGGTCGGTCCCGGAAAAGCGATTGATACGAATAAATATTATGTGATCTGCTCAAATTTTCTGGGCGGCTGCAGCGGGACGACAGGGCCCTCGGATATCAACCCGGCAACCGGAAAACCGTACGGCCTGGACTTCCCGATCATTACGATTGAAGATACAGTTCTCGTCCAGAAGCTTTTGCTTGACACGCTTGGTATTGGTCATTTACTTGCTGTCATCGGCGGTTCAATGGGGGGAATGCAGGTTTTGCAATGGTCCGTCAGTTACCCCGACTTTGTTGATTCGGCAATCTGCATTGCATCGACGACAAGGCTGAATCCTCAGTCGATCGCATTCGACGCCGTCGGCCGCAACGCGATTTTGGCCGACCCGAATTTTGATAACGGCCAGTACCATGGCCACGCAATGCCCAACCGCGGTTTGGGCATCGCGCGTATGATCGGACACATTACCTATTTGTCCGAGGAGTCCATGCGTAATAAGTTTGGGCGGCAACTTCGAACATCGGATACATACAGCTATGATTTCAACTCGGAGTTTTCGGTTGAAGCCTATCTGGACTACCAGGGACAGACATTTATCGAACGATTCGATGCGAACTGCTATCTGTATCTCTCCAAGGCGATGGACTATTTTGATCTGGGACAGGAATATGGTTCTTTGCGGAAGGCCTTCGCCAATTCGAACTGTCGGTTTTTGATCGTTAGCTTTTCCAGTGACTGGCTCTTTACGCCGCAGCAGTCCGAGGAGGTCGTTGAGGCCCTCGGTGCCGAAGACAAGGATGTGAGCTATTGCGACGTTTATTCGCCCTATGGCCATGATGCTTTTTTGTTAGAAGCCGAAACACTTGGGGATCTGATCGCTGGATTTGTGGATGCAACCTGGCACCGGGGCAGGACATCGGAGCGGTGTATCGCCGAAAAATGTGCTGTTCCGGTAAGCCTTGACACGCATCATCAGGCCAAACGGGCCCGTGTGGATTACGAACTGATCGATCAGCTCATTGCTCCCGACAGCCATGTATTGGATCTCGGATGCGGTGAGGGTGACCTGATGTGTCGGCTGATACAGGATAAAAATGTCAATGCCGAAGGGATCGAATTGGACGAAAATCTTGTGGTTCACTGTGTCCAGCGAGGACTCTCGGTCATCCATCGCGATATTGAACGCGGCCTGCAAATGTATCCTGATGAAACATTCGATTATGCTGTGTTGTCACAGACGATCCAGACACTGCACGACCCTCAAAAAGTGTTGTTGGAGCTGCACCGTGTTGCCAAAAAAGTCATCGTCAGCTTTCCGAACTTTGCCCACTGGATTTGCCGGCTGCAGTTAATGTTTACCGGAAGCGCCCCGACGACCAAGCAACTTCCGTTTAGATGGTATAATTCGCCCAATGTGCACTTCCTTTCGTTGAAGGATTATGACCAGTTCTGTACTGAATTGGATATCAACGTGGAGCAGCGGATCCCCTTGAGCAAGATCAGCACACTGCCCGTTCGATTTCTGCCCAACCTCTTTGCCTCACAAGTGGTCTATGTGACCAGTAAGTGCGCCGGGGAAAAAAATAACCTCCCCGTTCGGCATCCATATCCCAGGGAGGTCTAGAAAGGGTGTTTTTTCAGTTACAGATGAATCCCACAGTAGCCAATTTCGTTGCAGGTGTGCCGCAATCGCTCCCATAGCGCCTCGTCGCCCATGGTTGAAACGGCCAGGGGGAACAGGACGCGATCTTCGTGGAAAAGATGCTCTCGCAGCAGAGGGCATAAGTAACGAACAGTGGACATCAATTTTGTCTTGAAGTTTCCAAAAGGCATCTGTTCAAAAACCATGATCAGTTTGATCAAGTCATCGACCGCGATCTGTATATAGGTATGCTCGATTTCGATTCGGCGGAATAAACTTTTCCATCCCCGTTCTTTCAAGGCAGGGAACAGTACATCATCCTCACGCCCGATGTGCTCGTCCAGAGAGTTCAAGTGCTCGGCAATATGACTGAGCTGCATAAATTCACTGCTGTTTGGTGTCAAATGCGAAGCATAACATATTCGTTCGGACACCTCTTCGAGATCGGCAAGGAAACATCGGAGCATTTCGTGCTCGGCCATCACCTTCCGAAGGACATGGTAGTCGGGAAGACGCTGGCGAAGATCACTTTTCTCTCTTTCGGCCAGCCCCATCATGATAAACAATGTTGACAGTTCATAAATTTTCTGAGGAGGAACCCCATTCTGCACCAAATTGCTCTGAGCCCGTTCAAAATCCAACGGCGACACAGAACCCATTAACTGGTCTGCCTGTTTTCGAAGCGTTTCTTTGTTCTTAGTGTCAGAAAGCTCTATCAGAAAACTGGTCAATTCCTCGGCGAGATTCTTATTACCGTGCTTTTTCATGACGCCGCTCCCAGTGAAAATTTACTTCTCAATCAATACTACGCTGGTAAGAATACTATGGGGCAAAAAAACTGATATGAATTTCACAAAGGAATTTTTTAGAGGCGGGTCAGGGCTAGGGTCGCACAAAAAGCAACGGCAGCCGTTTCGATACGGAGAATGTTTCTGTTTAACGTAACACCCGAAGAGTTCTTTGCGGAAAGGAACGCCAATTCATTTTCACAGAGTCCGCCCTCAGGGCCGATGACAACAATGCAATCCTGTCCCTCCCTGAGAGCATCTACATCGGCAAGCGGTACTCCTTTGGGCTCGCCGTATAGGAGGACGGCTTGCGGATATAAATCAATGAGGGCATTCAGCGTTGCGGGGAATATTGCCGGCCCGGTTATCTTAGGCAGGAACAAGCGCTTCGACTGTTTCGCCGCAGCGATTGTTATTTTTCGATAGCGCTCCAGAGCGGTGTTTTTGCCGAGTTTTACCGTACGCTCAAATTGCACCGCCGCAATGTGATCTGCCCCTAATTCTGTACATTTTTCGACCAGCCAATCAAACCGCTTTCCTTTTGCAAAACTGACAGCCAGGATCATGCGTCCGGTCATCCGGGAGGGAGTGCCGGAGGTCTTTTGCACACGAACAGTGGTTCGTTTTTTATCAGCCCATTCGACAATTCCTTCAGCAAGCGTTCCCTGACCGTCAAAAAGCTCAACCGGAGTGCCTTTGGTGGCCCGCAAAACCCGACAGAGATGGCTGGATTCGACCGGGTCAAGAAAGGATTCTGTATCGATTTTTTCGCAGTAAAAACGCATCCGGATGATCTCACTCAAGGAAAGAGCACGACAGACCGCATCTGTCTATCAGAAAAAAGGGGGATTGAGTGCAATACTACATCGTCCGATAAAACATAAAAAGAAATGAAATAACTAATCTCCCATTGGAAACTTCTCAAGAAACCGTTGAAAAAAGACCGTTTCAGGCGTCTGCATCCAAGGCCGGTGCTTGTTGTTCGCACTTCAACAATTCCTGAAGCAATGAGTTAAAAGCCGCAACACTGTCACCACAACTGACTTTTTCAGGCTCAAGGACTGATATCTTATTAATTGTTGTGCACTCCCTGCACCGAACGCGTTTGCCCGCATACTGGTCAGAGACGCGGTAACTATGTCCACACTTACTGCAATTAAACTTAATCATAGGACTCCTCGGTGTATCTTCGGGTTTTCTCTTTTCTCAACTGTCAGGAACAACTCTTCGAATATGAGATCATTGTTAAAATAATATCGACGGTCAAGAATCTTTTATTATAAAGTTCGGGTAAATAATTAATAACTCCATGTAATATTGCTAGTTATGTATATCCCCGAAGCAGGGTCCCTTTAAGTTATGAAAGAGCAACTAAAAACTGAACCGTTGGCCAGCGATATCAATTGGCCAAGATATCGATCTTTTGACCTCGAAAACTGACCGTTCCATCAACCTTCGCGAAAATCGTATAGTCATTTCCCATGCCAACATTAAAGCCTGGGTGAAATTGAGTGCCGCACTGACGGACAATGATCGCTCCGGCCTTGGCAAATTGGCCGCCATAGAGCTTAACGCCGCGATATTGCGGGTTGCTGTCTCGTCCGTTCCTAGTAGAACCACCTGCTTTTTTATGAGCCATAATCAACTTTCCGTATCAAAAAATGCGTTTTACTTAAAATTTGATCTTATTTCTACAACAAGAACCGGTGATTGTATCGATTTGAGGCATTCTCGTCCAGAAAAAAACATAAAAATAATGCTAAATGCAAGACCTTAGAACATTAAAATCCTGTTATGCCTGGTATATTTGGCGAAAAAAGAGGCCTTACTGGGGGTTTCCTACGAGATAAATCCGGTTTTTACCGCTTCGTTTTGCTTCGAGCATGGCCTGATCAGCTTTTTCAAACAATTGGCGGGCATTTGTAGCATCGGTGGGAAATGTCGCCAACCCCCCGCTGATCGTTAGCGATCCTTTTCCCTGTGGACCTAATTGGTCAAATGGCGTATCGGACATCTCACTGCGAAAACGCTCGGCCATGAAGACAGCCTTGCGTGGATGATCCCGGCTGGATTTGCGGCGGTCGGACGCGCTGCTTTGATGAGGCTGGTTCTCCGGCACATCCCAAAAAATGACGGCAAATTCATCACCGCCCAACCGGGCGACCACATCCTGATCACGACAACATCGCCGTATCAGTTTGGCGGTCTGCCGCAACACATCATCGCCCACGGAATGACCATAGGCATCGTTGTAATGCTTAAAGTCGTCGATATCAAACAACAGCAGCGTCACCTGGCAATCAGTGGCCTCTGCTTTCTGCACTATCGCCGGCAAAAACTGCCTCAGGTAGCGTCGGTTTTTCAGATCCGTCAAGTCGTCCTGCGTCACCAGTACTGACAGTTCCCTGATGCGCCGATCTTTCTCTCGCACATCGGCCGTGATATCTGAAAGAGCCTGCATGTCAGTCGCTTTTTCAGAAATCAACACCTTGGCATTCAACGGACAAATCAGATAGTCCACCCATCCATTCGCCCACGAACATGACCGGAGCCATTCGTGGACGCTGGGTTCTTCGACCATTCGAATTAAAAGAGAGAGTGTCGCTTCAGGACAGACCTGATGCAGTGCTTCCAAGGCCTGCGGTTTGGGTTCAGGGATCTCAGAATAGACCAGGAAGATCCTGTCAAGCGATTGCTGCTGGGCTAGTGTGATGCCCTCAAAGATGCTTCTGCAGTGCCGCATCAAAATCGGCCCATCGGCAATCACCTTGGCAGGTGTTCCGATCAGTAGATGATTATTTTTATGTGCCGCTGTCATTTTATTCAACTCCCAAAAGCGCATTGACCTCGTCATCGCTCAGTTCGTATTCCAGCCGACCAGATTCTTTCGGATTGGCTATATCCGAAGCGGACGGATTCGTGACCTTGCA
This sequence comes from uncultured Phycisphaerae bacterium, assembly GCA_937995495.1. GTDB lineage: Bacteria > Planctomycetota > Phycisphaerae > Sedimentisphaerales > Anaerohalosphaeraceae > 4572-13. The sequence goes on along the minus strand of CALKKA010000055.1, from coordinate 9,879 downwards.
ACATTTGTGGATAATCTGCTGGAGTTGGTCAAGATGGCTCGCCGTCATCATACCGCTGGCCGTCGTCTGCGCGATGGCACAATCAGAAACATCCTCGCCTGAATCGATCCAGCCAATTATTTGAAGATTGGGAAAATGCTGTTCAATAAAAAGAGCGGCCTGTGGACCCAACATTGCAGGGCGGGCAATCAAAATAGCTGAGGGACCGACCGGAAGATCTTTGACCCTATTAACCACTTCATAAGCCGTAGCATGGACCGAAAACGCATACCCCCACTCGCACAGTGCAGCGGCTAAAACAGAATACAGAGAATCTGCCGATCGAGCCAGAACCAGCACAAACACATCCGGATTAAAGTTTTCATTAAGTATCACCCGTTTTCTCCTGTTCTCACAGGATACTCGATAAGAGGTGAAAAGTCAAATGAAATCGGTAACTGCCCCCACACAAAAAAGCCCGACAGGTATGTATCCTGCCGGGCTTGATCACAATATTGAAGCCGTTTTTAAACCGGCTGCTCTACTTGGACGCGCTGATAATCCTGATAGGATCGGTAGTTCTCGCGGTAGTAACCGCCCTTGCGGCTTTTGACGCCTACAAGTACCGCGCCGACAAGATCGGCATGAATTTCACGCATTTCACGAAGCATCCGCTGGGCTGCACCGCGGTGCGTATTGGCCGTATTGAAGACGAGAATCGTGCCATCGGCCTGTGAAGCCAGTACCTTTGAATCGCTCACCAGCATCGCCGGGCCATCTATGATCACATAATCAAAATTCGACTTACAATGTTCCAGCAACGACTTCATGTGTTGACCGTTTAAAAGTTCTGCCGGATTTGCAGGAAGCGGGCCGCTGTCAATAACAAACAGGCCCTGAATGCCGCTTTCACGAATAACCTGGTCCTCCGTATCACATTGGCCCATCAGGTAATTACTCAGGCCAAAATCAGATGTATCGATCGGAGATCCATCCGCCGCCGAATGCGGGAACAGACGCGCCGAAGAGGGTCTTCGGAAGTTGGCATCGATCAGCAGGACACGACACTCCTGGGCCAGAAGCGTACTGGCCAGATTTACTGCGACGGTCGTCTTGCCGTCGTCGGCTTGCCCACTGGTAATGAGCAGGGTCTTTTTAGACTGACCATCGGCACCGGAGAGCTTCAAGTTCGTCCTTAACTGCCGGTAACATTCGCTCATGATCGAATACGGGGCCTGACGCACCACATGGTACAGATCGACGCCCTCTATATCTTCATCATCATCAGAATGGCAGACCATGCCCATCAGCGGGACCTTTAGGTGACGCATCACATCACTGGGACTGCGAAGCAGGTCATTCATGAGCTCAACCAAGAAGGCAAGGCCCAGTCCTGCTAACATACCCAGAATAAAGCCGCCGGGAACAAACATTATTAGCTTGGGGAAACTCTTTTCTCGTGGTTTTTCCCCTGCATTGGGCGAGGACAGTTTACTGAGTGTGGGATCATCATGCTGGGCATTTTTCTTTTCGATCAGCGTATTCATCTCTTCCAATATCACTCGGTTTTCCACACGCTGTCGCTCATATCTCGCATACTCATTACGAATCCGGTCAATCTCTTTGTATTCGGCCTTTGCGGCTTGAAGCTGCTGGGAAGAGGTTTGCAACTCCTGCATGAGAGCCGCCATGGATTCCTCTGCAAGCAGTAAATTAGAGCGCCTTTGGATATTGCCGATCTCAACCTGCCGTTTATAATACGCATCACGCAACTGACTGAGTGCAGCCTGGGTTTCCTTGACCCGGCGATGGTCCTCTCCAAAGCGGGCAAGTTGTCTGTCTAATTGTGGCTCCTGCAGGGCGATCCTGTCACGCATATTCCTCGCAATAGGATCATTCTCGACCTGATTCTGGACACGCTCATCAAAGCTTTCTGCCTCAGCCCTTGCTTTTAGCGTAGCGATCGTACTTTCCAGCCGCCCCTTTTCACTGGCAAGGTCACTGAATTGTTTTTCTAAATCAGACAGTTTGTCATCCATAAAATCGCGGAATGACTGGTTCTCTCCCATATTCAGACGCGCAAACCGGGTTCCGGAACGGATCGATTCCAGGCTGTTTTCAATCTGACTCAACTTGCTCTGGATTTCATCCCGCTGGGACTTCAGCTGGGTAAGTTCCCCTTTCAGACCACCCTGAGCTAACTCTCGCTGTTGAGCCAGGAATATCCGCACCATCTCATCGACGATCAACTTTGCCTCTTCAGCTTTGGCACAACTTATTGACACCACCAGAAAATTGTTGTCTCGCGGTGCAGAGGCACCCAAATCGTCCTGTAATGCCTCCAACGCCTCATCAAGAGCCTTCGCTTTATCACCAACGATTTCACCAGCCGCGTTAACTTTTGCATATTTCTTAAACCAATTAGTGGCCTTGACCTCATCAGAGTTATCAAGCAGTTGTTTGAGCATGTAGTCCTGCTTGATCATCGCAGCCTTTGTAAAACGGAATTGATAATAAATGTCCTTTTGGACCTGTGACGTTCCAATTTTCATTGGGTCTTCCGTGATCGGCATCGCCACATCAATGGTTCGCAGATAGGTGTATTTAGGAAGATAACGATCACACAAAAACCACGCCCCACCGCCAATGATTGTGCCCAGGACGGTGAAAATGATAATCATCAAAATATGTCTGCGAAGGATCCCGGCGATCTCCTTGGGAGTCATCGCCATCCCACCGGCAGCAGGCCCCATCGGTGGCCTTGGACCTTGTGGGGGTCTCATCGGAGGTCTCCCCGAAGGCCTTGCCGTCATATTGGTTGTGCGTTGATTTGGATTATCCATTTAAAGTCTCCTATCAGACTGTATTTTATTCGGCTTGCTGTAATCGCTCAATTGCCGCCTGCAGACGCTGTTTGTCTTTTCCCGGAAGTCCACTTGAAGCATCCAGTGCCTTCTGGTACATCTCTTTCGCCTCGGCTGTCTTGCCCAGACCTTCTTTGGCCATGCCCAAGTGCTCATAGAGATCCCAAGGGATTACTTCTTCCGACACTTCATAAATCTGAACCGCCCTAACCAAACTCTGTTCGGCCTGTTCAAACTGGCCGTTCTTGCACTGGGCATAAGCATAAGTGTCCAGATAGTTCGCATTGCCCGGGTCGCTCTGATGCGCCTTGCGGGCATATTCCAAGGCCATCTCCAACTGTTGATCATTATCCGCTAGCAGATAAGCCAGGTTGTTCAACAGCGAGCCATTTTTCGGCTGAACTTGGATCATCTCCGTGAGTTGCTTTGTTGCCCTATCAAAATACATCTTATCTCCTGTCTTGAGATAAGCCATGATCAGAAGATTGACTTTTCTTAAAGAATGCACGATCCACTCCGGATCTTCTTGACTCAACATTTCAGTACATTGATCAACATGCTCAATCGCCTCGTTGTAGGAGCCTTTTCGTTGTGCCAAGCTCGAAGCTAAAATATGCGCCTTCAATGATTTTTCATTTCCAGCGAGCTCTTTCGATATCCAAGCTTTCATGGTGTCCTCACCCACCGTTTTCAGCATCACCCTCATAATACCGTCTAAAGCAGTGTCAGTGCTTTCAGATTTTTCCAATGCCTTGCTAAAATTCTCTATCGCTTTATCCTTCTGACCCTGCTGGAATTGTATTTGTGCCATATAGGCATAGGCCGACGTCGCCAATGGAGTATCGATTATGCTGGAAGCGACGCTCATCGCCTTATCATACTGCTGGGCCTGAAACAAGCTTTCAAGATACAGTTCCAGCGATGATGCATTGGGCTGTTTACTTTCAAGACTCAATTCCCACGATTTCTGAGAAAGTTCCTGTGCCTTTACCAAGTTCTTCCGCTTCAAGTAGTGAGTTCCGGCACGATAATACCAGAAAACACTTTGCGGATATTTCTCCAACGTGGAATCATATAATTTCTCAAGATCATCCATTCGGTTATAGCGCTGATACAAACCCTCCAACATGATTCGCATCCTTGCTGGGGCCTGCGGGTCATCCAGGCTGGAGGATAATTCACCGATGGCCGCCGTCACCTGCTTTGACTCGTCATACACCGTCGCCAGTTCCATACGAACCGCCGGATCATCCTTCATCTCTTTACTATGCTGCAAATCTTCAATGGCCTTTTGAGGTTGATTCATCAAACGATACAATCGACCCCGTAATCGCCAGGCACCCGGGTTATTCGTGTCGGTTTCCAGATAACGATTGACCGAGACCAGTGCTTGGTCCAATTGTCCCTTGCCCATTTGGGTCCATGCCGCAATCAACAGGATCGACTTTTCTTCCGGATACCGTTCCTGAAAGCTTTCCAGCTTCTTTTCTGCCTCGGCACTGAAACCATTATCGATATATTTCTGGATAATCCACAATTCGGTCTCTTTTGTTTCATCCAATCCGGAAAGCTTCTCAAGATAGCCTTTAACCTGATCTCGATCACCTGCACCCTGCAAAGCAAACACGAGCCCCCGAATCAATAGAGGGTCATCAGGTTGTTCCTGATGCAGGTCCTTGAGTATTGCTTCGGCCTGCTCAAACTGGCTGTTACGGAGATAGAATTTCCACTCGAGATTTTTATCGCCACCCAGCATTTCAATCGCATCTTCTTTGCCTGTCTTTTGCTGGTAGTCGGCATAGGCCTGAAGAAGAATCTGATTATTCGGTTCTGCTTCCAAGCCCTGCTTGTAAGCAGTCCCGGCCAACTCGATCAAGCCGGTTTTTTTGGCCGCATCCCACTCTGAATCTGCCATTTCCAGAGCCAACTGTCCCAGCATCATGGCATTGGAAACGCTCGGGTTACCCTCCAACAGTCGCTGCCGAATTAACAACGCCTGATCCGGATCCCGCTGTTTAATGATCTCTGAATAGACACCCTGCAACTGGCTGTCCGAGGGATCCAGTTGAATGGCCATCATGACAGCCTGCTCCGCTTGGGCGCGCTGTTCCAGTGTGACCTTATTCCCCAAGGCAATGTTTCGGGTGAAAAATAAAGAAGCCAGCTGCCTCGCATATGACGCGTTTTGCGGGTCCATGCGGAACGCCTTCTTTGCACTTTGGATCGCGCTTTCTTCATCTTCCATCTGGCGCTGAACCTCGCTTCTAAGGTAATGTATATAGCTTAAAAGAGGACGCAACGATTCGCATTCATCCAACCGCCGCAGCGCCAGTTGATAATTTTCTTTGACCAATTCCAGCCTTGCCATGGCCAGATTGCCCTCACACTGATCGATGTTTTCCGTTCGGATGATCTGCTGCAGGTTTTCTGCCTTTTCCAACTCCCTTTGTTCGAGTGCAAGATCAAATCTCAACTGTACGATATCCGGATCGTCCGCATCAACCTGCGAATCCTGCTCAAGCGCCTGCGTCGCTTTTTCATACTCGCCCTGTGAACGATATTGATTAGCCAGCAGCAAGGCCTTTACCTTTGGGTCACTGAGTGAATTGATCGCCTGATCCCGTAACTGCATCCGTTTCTCAGGAGTCAGATTTGCGGGATCTTCCTGCTGTGCCTGTAAACGGAGGAACATCAGATTCAAGACATCTGGATTAGCAGATAGATATGTATCAAGATAATCAATCGCAAGCTGAGCCTGCTCATTCTGAATCAGGTCTGCACAGATTCTAGATAAAACCTCAGTATCCAATTCTTCCGGAGTCCTTTTCAGTACCTCTGTCAACAAGTCATTTCGTTTCTCACGAAGTGTTTTCAATTCCTGCGTCTGTTCCGGTGTCGGTCCTTCGCCCTCCTCTTGTGCCGAAGAAATGGCTTTCTTTAGCTGGTCGATCTGTCTGCCAACGATGCCCAATTCATAGCGACGCTTTTCTGCTGAGGGACCTTCATAGGAAGAAAGCAGCTCTTTGGCCTTGTCAAATTCCCCAAGAGCAATCGATGCTTCGATCTCCAGAGTTCGGCTTTGTTCATTGGCGCCATAGCGGCCCTGATAGAGTTGGGCCAATTGCTTCACAACACGCCAACCCCCAAACTGTTTGGCGACTTGAGCATACTCCAACAACAAGTTCGGGTTTTGCAGAAGATAACCGTCTCGGCTCGCAAAAGCTCCACTTAAAAACTGATTCTGCAGACCAAATTGACCTTGCTGTTTGGCAATCTGAGCCAGGGCCACGCAAACTCGTGAATCGACATTCGAACGCTCGCCGGGTTGATCCAAGGCTATGCCGGCTTCGTATGCCTTATAAAGCAACCGTACGGCCTCACTCTCCTGTCCTTTGGCCAATGCAACAAAGCCCCGGTATTTTTGAACTGTCGGATTATCCGTCGAGCCCAATGCATCCACCACCTCCCCGATGCGTTCTTCAGATTTTCGTACTAAATCTTGAACCTCAGTGTCCATATCCAATTCTTTTGCGGCCAGAGCCTTTTCCAAATAGAGATCTGCAAGAAAAGTGTTGAGTGCAAATCGATAATTCCGATTCCGAGACTGCAACGGGCCCGGAACATCCTGAACCTCATCCATCGACAACGCATCTTCAGCGATTTGGAGTGCATCATCAATGGCGTCTGAATCATTAAATGTGTTCCCCTTACGATACATCAGCCGGGCCATTCGAAGCGTATATTCAAAATCATCTGGCTTGAGTTCGTAAGCCTGACGAATCGCTTCGATCGCACGGTTGATCTCCGATTCAGCAGACGATTTCCCTGGTGTCTCATAAGCAATTGATGTCACAAGCCAAAGTTTGTCATTGGGCTGAACGCTTTTGCTGCGTTCATCAATCTCAGCACGGATATCCTCCAGAGCATTCGGCTCATTCGCCGACGTCTGCATCTTGTAAAGTATCAAGTCCGCAACGGCTGTCGCCGGGTCATCAGCCTGCTCGACACCGGTCTCTAAGAAGCCAATTGCATTTTCCTGGGCCTTTTTCTCAGCATCAATAATACCCATCATTGCATCCAATTCCCCTTCCACAGCCATTGCAGAAGCCATCAACTGATAATTTTCACTGCTCTGCGGCTCGGCTTCGATCAATTGGTTTAACAACGAAATGCACTCATCCAAAGACCCTCTCCGGTCGGTTGTACCTCCCGTTTGAGCGACCGACAACAACGCTTTTGCACGCGCTTTCAGGAGAAATGAATCCGGTTCGGTCCCTTGGGCTTGCAGGACATCAATCATCTCCCCCGCAAATTTCTCTACGGTCCCCCATGCCCCCACATCCCCTGCGTCTGCCGCCTGATAGAAAAAATCCAGCAGTTTTCTGCGAGCGGCGAGGTCTTTAGCGTCGATGCTAATGATCTTCTTCCAGCATCCCATCGCCTTGGTCCAATTGGCCTCATGCTCGTCATTGTTGATCAAGTGAAACTCCGCCAACTCAAAGAGGCGGTCAATTTTATATTCGTCTGTTTCTCCAAATACATACGAAAGACTAAGTTGCATTTCCGCTTCTTCATAGTCGCCTGCCTCCAGTGCCTGCTGCGATAGCTTAAGGGCACGTTCCGGATTGCGGCGTATCTGACGAACCACCAACAAACCACTGCCTGCAGCAATCATCAAAACCACCAGTGTAATTCCAACAATAGCGACTTTTTTATTTAACTTCTTTGCCATAGTTTCTTTTCCCTATATAAGTTTTAGTTTCTATCACCCTTTTACCAAAAGCTACATTATTTATTCATTATTAATCGTTTCCCAATCGGGCCAATGATTACTCTCCAGTTCCGGCAGCAACTTCTCCATCAATTTCCCGCTGGCAATCAGCGTTTTTTCTTTATCGGGATAAATCAGACCAAAGGAGCCCACTCCGTAAAATTTCCATTCTACCTTGCAGAAGTAGGAGTATTTATTGAACCAGTTGCCGCCCAGTTTCAGGCGTGTGTCCGTTCGGTTGGAGCAGTAATCACCATTGGCGTGAAAGAAGTACTGCACGGAAAAATCATCCTCGCGCATCGTTTGCCGGTCGACACTCTTGAATGCAACATATTGAAAATTCAAATCCTGCCCAGTGGGCCGAGAATCCTTAACGGTCACCGTCCCGGCACCTTCACGGGTATTGCCACCACCGACATAGCACTCATCGGGAACATGCGGCACCATATCCGGGTTGCCGGTATAATAGGTGATAAACAGTGAACAGAAGCGAGTCGGACTGTCCGGTTTCGCTTCTGAGTCCTCGATAATCCACTGCAGATATTCTTCGGTACCCAAACTCTCCAGAACATCCCGGTTCTGGATCCGTACATTTTTTTTCAGTTCATAAGGTGCTAATGCAACAGGGTCCATTTCCTCCAGGGGACGCTGCAATGCGATCGGTTCCTTGACCATCTGCACTCCCAGCACACGAATGACCGCTTCCTTAGCGATGGCCGCAGATAAAAGAACGGCCAGACAGACAATAAATGCTGGCTTAAAAAAAAATTTGATTTCTGTTTCTTTCAATTATCACTCCTGAGTCGATGGGCCAGAGACTTTACGAACAATGATGTCGTCTTCTTCGGTCTCGTCCTCATCAATAAACAGATTTTCCATCAGAGCCGCCAAACCGCCATACAAAACAAACGCCAGGGGCAGCATCAGCATTCCTAACATATCATGATAAATCCCCTGGGCATACTTTGGATTGCCCAGAATATAAATAAAGCCGGTAATCGTCACACGAATGATATTACACACGATAGCAATCGGCACGGTCGTGGCCAGCAAAACCAACCGCTGCCAGATCGGCCGCCAGTGCAGGTAGGCCATGGCCACGCCCAGCGCTACAAACGCCATTAAAAGCCGCATCCCACTGCAGGCATCCGCCACATCCAGGCCAGGCTCCATCAACACGCCCTTATAGATAACATCAATCGTGGACCCTTGCACGGTGGCTTCCAACTCCGGCACCAAATTCAGTACAACGGTCGCCACCTGCGCCGCCAGCTGCCGCATCGGGTTCGTCAACTGAAAATACAGCCGTCCGGGCAGTGGCACCGCAAAGAACAGATAGGCAACAGGGAGCCAGGCATATTTGAGGATCTTCCAGCCGCCTAAAAACAAAACCACCGACCCCACGACAGCGATCATGATCAGGGGCTTGCCGTACATAAACTTCAGCATGACCACATTGACAGGATAAAGAACCAAGAAGAACAATAGCAACGGCAACCCTACGAGCCAACTCGGCTGGGCCTCTTTAATAGCCAGGATCTCGTCCTTACTCTGATTCAAAAAATACAGGCTGAAGAGTGGAATCAAAAAACCATGGGACCAACTGGGATTGGTGACCCACTGGCGGACAATGCCGTTGATCTCTTCACGAAAGATCCACCAGATAAGACCAGAGATAATCGCAATCTTAAAAAATGTATGCACCCCCAAGTCCAGCCAGCTTTTTTCGGAAGCCGCTTCGTTTGTCGATTGAAATGTTTCAGTTGACTGGGGCTGATTCATGCTACCTGCGTCAGATACCTTTTAGAATTAAAAAATGAAATCGCTGTTGTTGCCAAAATCATCTTGGTTAAAGTTACGATCATAAACAAGCCCGAACCCGTATGTCGCACGGAACGCATTTCGTAAAACAGCCAACCAGCGGGCGATTCCATGAGTGCCGACGTTGATGTAATCGTAGGGTTTAATAAAAAAGTCCGGCTGTGTCCCTTGAGCGATCTTTCCCAGGTCAACCAAAACGATCTCTTCCTGCATCAGTCCGGCTTTGTTCTTACCAATCCGGCGAACCACTTCGACCTTGCTCGGCCAGGCAAGCGCATTTAGCCCGCCTGCCGTCGCGATGGCCTGCTTCAGCGTAATCGGTCGCCCGACAATTGAATAGGCATTGGGAGCATTCACATTACCAGCAACCCAAAACTCACCCACCAGGTCACGCGGCACGGTAATTCTGTCTGCCGGTTGAATAACAATGTTGTAACGGGGGTC
>CALKKA010000054.1 GCA_937995495.1 uncultured Phycisphaerae bacterium | reverse complement strand
ATCCCGGGCAGGGGAGTCGGCACCCAACTCGGCTACCCCACGGCCAACATTGAACCCGTCGGCCAGGTCATTCCCGCCGAAGGCGTCTATGCCGGCTATGGGGTCGTCGGTGAGTGTCTGGAAGATGTCGTGTTCGGCGGGATTCGCCGTCCTGCAGCGATCAGCATCGGACGCGCCAAGACATTCCTCAGCGACCATCCTCTTTTGCTGGAAGCGCATCTGCTCGAGGACGATGTTGAAAATCTCCGCAACAAATGGCTCGGCCTGGACTTCATGCGGTTTATTCGCCATCAGCAGCGCTATGAAACGAAAGACGACTTGAAAAAACAGATCCAGAAAGACTGCGACAAAGCACTGAACTATCTAATCTGATTCAGGTTCGGATTCAACTTTGGATTCGACAAATTTCCGTTTTTCCCGGCCATCCGATTCCTCTTCATGCTCATTGGGCGAGGGTTTTTCAAAAAAACGACACGCCGCACACACCAGCGTCGCGATCGGAAACGGTTCGGTCATCGGCACCATACAATAGACCCCGCCAAGAAACGCCAGGATGATTTTTGTCTTCACGGAAAACCGGTAAAGCGAGGTGATCCATAAAACAACCGCCGCACCCAGGAAAGGGCCCAGTATCCCCATCGGGCCGTAGGTCGCCAGGTCCGCAAAATCCAGCAGCAGGCCGCCCAGGATCGGTCCCAGTGCGCGATGAAGCCGCCAAAAAAATCCGGGTTGTTGAGGGTGTTCTTGCATCGGATCAAACAGCATTAAAATTCAATCCACCGTGCAAATCAAGTCATTATTGGATTGAAAGATAGGCGTGGACACAGTTGCCCTTGGGTTGTGTGCCTTCAAATTCCAGATACCCCCCGTGCTGCTCGATGCAGCGTTTTGCCAATGGAATATCAAATCCCGTACCAACCCTATTCCCAATCCGTTCGAGCGGTTCACTCAGTGATTGTATGACATCATGGGTCAGTGTCGCCCCGTCATCACAAACAGACACCTGCACCTGACAATGATCTTTCAGAAACTTTGTCTGGATTTGCAGAGTCCCCTCATGCTCGGGCAGATTGTCTATCGCGTGCGTGATCAGGTTGGCCACCATCTCCTCCACGCGATCCGCATCGAACTCTATCGAGGGGATCGCCCCATCTTTTTGGAGTTGAACGGTCACTTCGTTGTTTTTCAGAATGTATTGACAGGACTCGACAGACCGGCTCACGGTCGCGTTAAGATCGCACGCCGTTTTTTGAAGAGGGTACTCCTTGGTGTATTTGATCAGGTCGAGAACAAACTTTTTCAGCCGCATAAAATTGGGTTCAAAAATTTCCCAGCTCCGTTCGATACGGTCATACTGCTTCCGCTCAAACCCCAACTCGATGACCTCAAAAGATCCCGATGTCATTTGAAGGATATTTTTAACCAGGTGGGCCAGATTCTGCACCGACTGACCGGAATGGCACAACCGCTGCAACGGTTCCGGCAGCGCCTCAAGCGCCCGCTCGAATTCCTGCTGTTTTTTCGTTTTGTGAGAACTTCGGTCCATCGATAACCTTTGGATTTGCTTCTGACAGACGGATCACGATCCAATGCCCTAAGGGCCTAGCGTGATATCGGAGAGAAAAAGAGGGTTCTTAATGCCGAAAACATAAAAAAAGCCAGATTCCATAAGAACCTGGCTTCGGAGGAGGGTGATGAAAAGCTTGAAATATAATATCGATTACTCCATCTCATTTATCGATGTTCGGTCGGGCTATCCTTTAATAAAAAATGTCAAATATAACAAAATCAGACAAAAATTATCGCAAAAGTTCCCAGTTCGGGATATATTGGGCATTATCGGTCCAAAAAAAAATGACTTGCCATTAAATTGTCCAGCTCGGTATACTGATTGCGAAACCAATTCTTAGGCAGAAATAGATGAAAGTGACAATATCCGATTTGATCAATGCCAGGCAGGAAGGGCGGAAAATCACCGCTGTCAGTTGCTATGACTACACCTCGGCCCGTCTGGTTGCCCAAGCAGGGGTCGATATGATTCTCGTGGGCGATTCAGCGGCGCAAGTACTGCTCGGCCACGAAACCACGCTTCCGGCGACGATGGATTTCATGGTAACGATCACCGCCGCTGTCCGCCGGGCCGCCCCGGCGGTCTGTCTGGTTGCGGATATGCCGTTTTTGTCCTATCAAACCAGCATTGCCGATGCGGTTCGAAACGCGGGCCGCTTTTTTCAGGAAACCGGCGCACAGATCGTCAAGGTCGAGGCCACCGCGGCACATCTGGATGTCATCAAAGCCATCAGCGATGCCGGCATGGCGGTCATGGCTCACATTGGCATTCGCCCCCAGCAGATCGCCAAACTCGGCAAGCTCAAAGCCGAAGGCACCACGGCGGGTCTGGCGATGGAACTGGTCATGCTCTCTGAAAAAATGATCTCTGCCGGTGCAAGCTCACTGCTGCTGGAAGGCACCGCTCGCGAAGTCTCGAAGATGGTGACCGAAGCAAGCCCCGTCCCGGTGATCAGTTGCGGCAGCGGGCCCGACTGTGACGGCCAGATCCTTATCATCTCCGACATACTCGGCCTCAACAGCGACCACAAGCCCAAATTCGCCAAAGCGTTTGCCCAGCTGGAC
>CALKKA010000053.1 GCA_937995495.1 uncultured Phycisphaerae bacterium | reverse complement strand
TTTGTATTATATAAGTTAACTATCAGAAGTCAGAGATCAAAATGCAAAACGAAGAAATATGGACCCCGAATGAACACAAATAGACATGAATAAAATTAACCACGGATTTCGCGGAATGACACGGAAGGCAGCTAACGGGGGGCGTATGATGCCCTTTCTGTATCCATCAACTTGTAAAGGAGCAAAATTTGATCTGGAGACGATTTTCTCCTTCGGACAGTGTCACAATGCCCCAATCGATCTCTTCCCAACCGGTGTTCGCGATATCGATTTTTTCCTGCTTGCCGACAGAAAAGTTAATGACGCAGGTGCCGTTTCGGCTTTGACGTGTATTAACACCTCTCAATGATTGCTGATAATATCTGCCTGTTATGTTAATGGTGGGTTTAATCGTTTAAAGTTATTGTCGGCAGATCCCGCTGACCGACCTTTTTGTAGTGCAATAAGGCATTTTTACGGCTGTCAAAATCATTCAATGTGAACATCAATGTTGTCGTGCCAATGGTGATATAGTCATTGTCACTCAATTCGACCGCTTCGGTAATTTTGTCACCGTTGATCAAAACACCGTGCTTGCTGGACATATCCAAAGCGGAATAATTATCTTCTGCATTGAAGCGAATCTGCATGTGTTTACGCGAGACCTTAGGGTCCAGTATTTGGATCGGGACGGCTTCATCTCTTCCAATGACCGTGGTCCTGTGACCCAGCGGGTAGTAATCTCCTTTGTTTTCTCCATTGACAACGATTATGGATGCCATTTCAATCTCCTTAACCAATCACTTTGTTGTGCAGATCTTACAAACGGAACATCCTCTACTTAAGCTCCTTTAGCCTGTTTGTCAAGTCATTCTGAGCAGCGGCTTACTGCCGCACTACCCAAGTACCGGCCAACCGGTCGTGCAGGCCGCGGTTGGGATGAACCACCGCATAACCCGCAGCACCGATCCATGGGATGAGGATTGCCAGGGCACACACAAAAGCAGCGGTAAGTTCAGCTCGTTTAATCAACAAAGCCACAAGCACCATTGGAACAAACAATGGAAGCCAAACGATCGCCCAACGAATAAACAACAATGATCGACGGGCGCGCTGACCATTGGCGTTCATCACCGCCAATCTAAAAATATTGTGACTGGCAATCGTCCGGAACAGCGGCAGTTCCATCAGTTGGATCAGGGCGATGGCACCTAATACCCACATTGCCGAAACGATGGCGGTCCACTCGAAAGAGTGCCACCACACCTGGCCCCTTTGCCCTGAGTAGAGACCGACAAAAACAGCGATCGAAATATAAAGAGGCAACATAAAAATCGAGCCGGCTCGAATCGCCCTGCTGACCTCAGCAGGTTTGTCCTGAAGTCCATACAGAATTCCGGTGAGAAAGCTAAGTTTTTCAAACTTTCCATTCTTGAGATTGTCCAGCACACCCCTTGCATGAAGGGGAAGGCTGGTTGAATCCACACACTCAGCGATCGCATTGAGGAAACGCTGTTGACCGGCAAGGTCTCCAACAGCCATGCTTTCGGCATGTGTTTCAACATCGGGCCATGGTTCGTCGAGCAGGATGGCATACCCTTGTGTCGTGATCCAGACATGATCCAGGCTAAGCTCGGCCGGCAGGGTCTTATCCCCTGTCGCATCCCATAGTTCCATTGAAATATCGTGGAGCCAATGGCGCAAGCTTGACCAGGGCAGACGTTTTCCGCCAGCTACCAGACTAGAAAACGACACCCCTTCAGTCGCTTCAAAGGCATCCCAAGCTGCATCACCCGCCTCAACCTTTTGCAGCCAGCGCAGCCGGCCATGCCGGGCAAGATTTCGTCGAGGAAGGGGAAGCTCTGATGATGTTCGCCGCAGCAACCAGACCTGACGGCGAAGCACGGGGTCGGTGGCGGCAATCCATTTTCCGGGAACCAACTCCTTATTCACGTGGTAAGGCCCGAGCGAAACCGCACCCTTGACAGGCATTTCCGGACTGGTTACAGGTGTGATTGACGGACGCACGATGCCTTTTGGTTTTACGATCACCCGTGTCCCGCTGGCGAGATCCCAAACCGTCGCGAAACCATTTTCTCGGCGAGCTATCAAGGTCAACAAAATCGGTATCCAGGCGGAGATGTTGGCGGTGACGATCAACATCGTGGTCTGAAGCCCGGTCCAGCCGGCATCGGAAATCGTTGCCATCATGATGGGGATTCTAAACGCTTCAATGCAGCCAATGGGAATGAGGATTCTAAGCAGTGCGCGTGCGATGCCGGGCGCTCGGCCGTCTGTGCGGACCACACGCAAGCCCTTAAGACGTTTGCCCAGGCCAGCGCCCCAGACTCCCTCAAAGACACTGAAGTAAAGGAAACCGACGCCCAGTAATAGAATATGATATCTTGCCGAATACAGGGTCCCTTCGACAAGCGGCTCAATGAGTAACTTCACCGGGCCGACAAGGACCATGAGTGCCACATAAGGAATAAAGAAAGCGATCAAGTAATCGACCCAGCCTGTTGACACACGGATTTTCATTGATGCAGGCTCCGGTTCTTTGGAACTGAAAGGTAAAAGTGCGTTACGCAGGGCCGTGTAGTCAGCATACCGCCCGTCCGGTTCCTTGGCAAGGCAACGGGTTATGACCCGCTCAAGGTCAGCCGGACACTCTTTTCGCAGCTCTTTAAGAGGTTTTGGTTTTTGGTTAACGGCGTTGGCAACGACCTGTATCACATTTTCGCCATCGAACGGTGCCTGGTTGGTCAGCAGGGTAAAAAGCGTTGCTCCAACCGAATAAATATCAGCACGCAGGTCCAGTGCATCGCCCCGCAACTGCTCGGGCGACGAGTAAGCGGGTGTGCCCATGATCTTGCCGTGAGCTGTTACAAACGTATCGGTTCTGGATAATGTGGAAACCGAAAGGCCGAAGTCTCCTACCTTTACCGAGCCGTCCGAACTCACGAAGCAATTTGAAGGCTTGATGTCGCGGTGCAGCACTCCGGCCGCAAAGGCGGATTCGAGGCCAGAGATAACGTCGAGAATGGCATCAACCGCCTCTGCTACCGGAAGCGGGCCACCTTGTTTGAGCCTGTCTTTTAAGGTGCCGCTGCTGGCAATCTCCATCGTGATCACCGGATGACCTTCGATTTCCTCGCTGCCAAAGACATAGAGACTGTTTGGATGATTCACGCCTGCGGCAAGGCGGCCTTCACGAAGAAACCGCTGCCGTAAGTCGGGTGAATCCAATTGCTGTCCCAGCATCTTCAGGGCGACACGACGGCCGGTGTCTGCCTGCTGGGCCTCGTAAACGGTCCCCATGCCCCCTCGACCTAACAGTCCCAGCAGCCGGTAACCGCCAAATTCACAGGGCAAATCCGAGCGTTCATAACGCAGGATTGATTCTCCCGAGGCCAACGAAACCGTCTCGGCCTTGTCGATGGGCGGTCTCAGGACGCCAGACATCAGGCATGCAGGACAGAGTTGTTCTGCTGATTTTACGGACATCGCTGCTCCGCATCGTTTACATTTGTCTTTTTCAAACGTTTCCATGATCGAATCTCCATTTCGTGTTTCATCCACCTATTCCTGAAAGAAACACACTCGGAGGTTACAGATATAATTATTTTTTTCGTAAAACGGCTACCAGATAGCGCAATTCATCGTCGAGGTCCTCCTGGCTGCTGACAGTCTCAGCGATAACAGCCCGCAACAGGTTACCGTAACGCTGCCGCAGCCGGTGTACGGCGACCTTGACCGCACTTTCGGTCATGTTGAGTTTGGCTGCGATTTCCTCCCGGGGTTGGTCGTCTTGGCCGGTAAGGCTTGGCTTGAGTATTTCAAACTGACTCCCTTTGCCAACCTTTTCCATTTCTTCTCGAAGGGTCTTCAAGGCTCTGGCAATAGACTCCATCGCCCATTCGCGGTCAAAGAGGAGTTCAGGGTCATCAGACCGGTTTGAAAGGCCAGCGTATCGTGCCTCCAGATCAAGCGCATCCCATTCAACAAATTGTACCTGGCCGCCTCGTTTCTGCGTTTGACTTCGATGCCATTCATTCGCCAGGAAATGTTTCATCGCACCTAACAGATAAGAGCGAAAGCGGCCCCGTTTGCGATCTGCGTGGGAAAACCCTCCTGTTTTGATGATCTGTGTAAAAAAGGCCTGTGTCAGGTCTTGAGCATCATCCGCCGAATACCCACGGCTTCTCACAAAGGCATAAAGGGGATACCAATACGTCCGGCAAAGCTCCCCAAGAGCCTCGCGAGCGTGGGTCTGACTCGCCTCGTCGAGTCTGGCGGCGGCGACTAAACTCCAATGCGTGGTGGCAAATTGTCGGGGACCGGCAGCGGGTGTATCTTTCATGAGCTTATTGTAGCAATGCAGGGCCAAACCACCAACTGAAAACACCGGGTGGCCTTAACTTCGCCAGCATAAAATGAAAGATCGTAGAAAAAAAAGGCCCGCCGGCGAGTCATGCGTTCAAGGTTCCGGCGGGCTTTCGTAATGCCGTTAGCTTTATTTTTCATATTGTTATACTCCGCTGGTCGGGGTTTGTTCGGCATCGAGGCATAAAAAAGACCCGTCGGAACAAAGGGTGTTGTCCCGACAGGCCAATTTCGTAAAGAGGATGGTAGTATTCAGTTATACTCCGCTGGCCCGGATTTGTTCGGCATCGGCGCACAAAAGAGGCCTGCTGGGAAAAAGGAGGATTTCCCAGCAAGCCAGAAAAGCGTTTACTTTTCTATTTGCTTTACCTCCGCTGGTCCGGGTTTGTTCGCCGCTTCCTCAAAGAATCCGCCTAGATTTCCGATTAGTGAAAAAAAGACAGTCCGCCGGCTTTTTGGGGATTCTCTTAAGTGATTTTAAAACATAAACTTAACGACTCTGGGTGACAAGGCTTGAACCTGCGACATCATGCCCCCCGATTTAGCTGGGGTTTTGTAAGTCCCTGTGGGAAAACGATTAATAACTTTTTAACAAAGATTTATGACACGACCCGAAGACCCGGCGAAGACCCAACGAACGCCAGATGTACATGCTTGGTACGCAGTTTGGCACGCATGCTGGTTTTCAACGGCAAGATCGATCCAGTTTATACCTTGACACTCAGATTCCGGATAAGTCTAATGGTAGGCGGTTTGAGATTTAAGGGAGATCCTCATGAGAAAACTATTGTTAGCGATGTTCATTGGAACGAGTTTGTATTTTACCCTGCCAGCCGTGGCCATCGCCGAAGAACACGAAGACTTCGACATGGAGCGAGCCCAGCAGCATTTGGACCTCGAAGAGGGGGAGATGGAACTCGAACAGCGCCGTGCCGAGATGGAGCATGAAAACCAGATGCGCGAGTTAGAGCTTGAAAAGCACCGTGCTCAAATGAAGAAGTTCTATCACCGCCCCCACAAAGACAAATACATGCCGCTCGTCCTGCTGTGTCTGGTGGTTAACATCCTCGTGACAGTGTGGGTGTACCAGGATATCCGCACCCGGGGAACAGGCTCTGGGATCTGGATCGTCATCGCATTGGTCGCTGGGCTTCTGGGAGCACTGGTCTATGCCGTGGTGCGCCTTGGCGATGTTAAGCAATCTTGATACCCTCAGAGTCGTAAAAAAGTCCACTAGAGAGCCACTTTAGAGCTTTTGAAACTTAATCAGCGAAAGAAGGGTCATATTATGAATTTTATTAAGGGTGCTTTGGCTTTTAAGGGCAAGTTGACACGGTTTAATGAAGAAGAACCTCTCGGAAAACTGTCGCTGATCATCGTGATCTTGCTGGACATATTCCTTCTGTCAGTTGTGTTCGTCGGACTTGATGCCCACACATCACAGCTCACCTCCGTTCATGAATATTTTCCGTGGGAGTGTAGGCAGGTTTTAATCGAAAATCAATGGTCCAATGCTAACAAACTCGACAGGCTGCAGAATATCGTACTTAACGACTATAATAACTATCTTCGCAGAGACAGCTTCTTCGATGAAGACAGGCTTTCCAAGATGCACCCCGACTGCAAAGAATATTTTCATCGCATTAAAGGAATCGCCGAAGACCAAAACATCAAGAGCATGTTCGTCAAGAGGCAAAGCCTTCAGCAGAGACTTTCCGCCTGGCGCAAAGAACACAAAACCGGTAAAGATGTTTATGATACCCAACTGCTTGAAAAAATTGCAGATAATGAACCAACGCCCGGCGGAAGCGTTGCAGAGTCGATGCAGGGGATCTCCAGAGAATATGAAAAAATCAACGCCGAGCTTGTCACACTAAGCTCAGCAATCAGCAACCAGCAGCTGATCAAAGACTTTTTTGAACAGTTTGGTCCGTCTAGCTCATCAAAACGTGATAAGCTCATATCGGATCTTAAGCGATATGAAGTGTTTTATGCGTTCAAGGAACTCTGCTGGCAGTTTCTGTTTTTGCTGCCAATCTTTGCCGGGGCCCTCTTCTGGCATACAAGGAGTACTAATAAAAAGTTTGCAACGCAAACATTGTTCTCGGCGCATCTATTGACGATTGCCTCAATACCCATTCTCTTTAAAATCGTAGAACTTGTGCTGGATTTGATTCCCAAGACATTTTTTAGAGCATTGTTTGATTTGCTCGAAAAGCTTCATATTTTGGCATTGTGGCATTATCTACTGATTGTGGTTTCGCTGATGGTGGCGATCCTGCTGGTCTACCTTATACAAAAGAAATTTTTCAATAAGCAAAGAATCTATGAAAAAAGACTCATCGCAGGCAAATGCTGTCTTTGTGGAAAAAAAATGCCTCCCAAAAGTGGACACTGTCCATTTTGCGGCAAAACCCAGATGAGACAATGTCCACACTGCCAGGCTGATACTTTCCTCGGAGGCAGCTGCTGCGTCAATTGTGGCAAGTGAATTATTATTCATGCGAAGCATAAAACGCCACTGATTGAGAGGCAC
>CALKKA010000052.1 GCA_937995495.1 uncultured Phycisphaerae bacterium | reverse complement strand
CGGATCCGTATTGCCCGAATTCATCATCAAAACTTCGGCCTTCAGCGCAACACGAATCGCAATATGACTATTGGCGCCATCGATCGTGCCAAGAATGGCCCAAACCTTGTCTTTGTAAACCATATCGACGATCTCGTTGCCCGATGCCCCCCAAAGACCGTTATCATTTTTGATCACAAGCTCAAACGGGATGTTTCGATCCAGATAGCCGCCTTTGGCATTGGCCTGCTCAATCGCCAACTGTGCCCCTTGAAGCATCTTTTTGCCCAAACCCTCCTGCTCGCTTCTGCCGCCGGTCGAAACGGAGACGGTCGATTCAATCGGCCCGATAAATCCCAATTTCACCGTTTCCACTTGCTCCGGTTCGGGAATGCCCCGACCCGAGCCTGTGTATTCCAATTGCTCCAGAAAGTGTTCTTTGTAAGGCTTCAGGCCTCCAAAAGGCTCAAACTCATCTGAAGTGGCTGCATAGTTTTCATCTCTTTTAAGCTCCAAGTCAGGGACCTTGTAATATCCAGCCTCATCGATCTCTTGTATCATCTCAGCTGTCCCTGTCTCGACCTGTTGTTTGGGTTTGGCAAGAGATTCCGAGGATTGCTCTTTTTCCGGACTGCACGACAGGCTGAGAAAAACGGGCAGCATGCAGATTGAGATTAAGATTATTCGTTTCATTTTTGCCCCTTCACTGGCTCAAAATTCACTTCAGGCTTTTATAATATCCGGCTCCTTTGGCATGTCCCAATCCCTTGACTGTACCCACCCAGACATCATCGCCGTCAAAGTCGACACACAGAACATGATTATGAGGAACGCCTTTTGCCGTCTTCAACGATTTAAGTTCTTTATTATCGACAGACACCACGGCGATCCCCTCCAGGGTCTCGGGATCCATTCGATACGTCACCCATGTATCGGTTGGATAGTCTGCACAGACACCCAACCCTTTATCCGTAGCAAACCACGCCTCATTGGCACTTCTGCCTTCGACCGAATTACCAAAGTCGCTCGGCAACCCCGTCTCATGTGCGTAATACCCGCGCCAGTGCCGACCATCGTAGCGGCTCATTCCAAAATAGCTCGACACCCACAAAACTCCATCGATATGACTGACACCCGTCGTGATCACATGCACGATACCATCATCTCGGTAAAGATCGATCTCCATCTCACCATCCGGATCGAGATAGTCTTTCCAGTTTTCAGTCGCCACATCAAATTCGAGTACCCCGCTGCCCCAAACCCCAAGATAAACCTTGCCGTCATCATAACAAGCACCGTAGTTCCATATCTCTTCCATGGGTGCATTTTTTTCTGTATAAATCGTCCACTCCCCGGTCACCGTATTATAACGACTTGCACCCGCTGTGGTGGCCACCCAGACATTGTCATTTTCAAAGGCAAGCCCGTACACAACATCATTGACCAACCCGCTGTTGAGCTGGTGGAAGTGATCAAAACGACCCGCGCTAAACCGTGCGACCCCGCCGCCTAGTAAGCCCAGCCAGACCTCGCCGGTCTTTGGACTTACATCAATCGCCGAAATCACCCGCCAGGGAAGCCCATCTGATTCTTTCCACGTTTGAATCTTGCCCGAGGTCTTGTCAATCCGGGCCAGTCCGTCTTCGGTCCCAACCCAGACTCTCGGACCGTCGACCTTCACAGCAAAAATATGATCGTCCGGCAACCCGTTTTTTGCGGTCATGTGTTCCCAGTCCGTGTAAATATAAGGCAACTTCTGCTTAGCGCTGTCGGCAAAACAATCCAACGTACACCCGCCGGCTAAAAGCAAAAGCACTATTATAAATGTCTTTTTCATGATTGGCCCTTCGTTATAAGGTTAAAAGGTTTTCAGATATTCGATCAGATCATTGAGCTGGTCTTTGGTCATGTCGTTTGTCACGCCATGCTCGTCCTCAGGGTTATATTTCGTCCATATCTCTTCCAGCGTATCTGCAATCCCATTATGCAAATAAGGCGCCGAGTCATAGATGTTACTCAGGTGAGGGGTGTCGAAAATCGAATCAATATCGTAATCAAACTCATTGCCGACATCGTGAATCTGTCGATCCGTAAACATCGGTGGAAAATGACAGCTCACACATCGCGCATCTTTGGGAATCGCCCGACCGTCATTTGTCACAGTCCTCTCAAAGATGGCCTTGCCGCGTCGCTGCGCACCTGATAATGGCGCTCCCAACGGTCGGTGCCTGTTGGGCGGACGCGGGATCGTACAGATGTAAGCTGTCAGCGACTCAAGTTCTTTCTCGGTAAAAGGCTGGATACGTGTGAAAAAAACGGCTAATCTGGCACCGCATTGACGCTGCAGGCTTGGGTTTGTACCTTCCCACTTAAACGGATTGGTATCAAAGATGCCCCGCAGCGTGCGGTTGTCAACCGGGGCAATCCCGATCCCATCGGGCTCGATGTCATACGTCAGGCCATTGACATGGCCATCCGGATGGCAGGTATGACATGAAAACTGCCGCCGAAAAGCATTGTTGGCACTATGAAAAACCTGTTCGCCAAAACGGATCTTTGTAATCTCTTCAGGTCCGCCCAGGTCGATTGTCGCCGTCGCTTCCAACTCATCCATATCGATAACGGTCAATGTGTCATCAAGGGAGTTGGCCACAAAGGCCAGTTTCCCATCGGGTGTGATCTCAACCCCTCTCGGACTGAACGCGGTCGGAATGTGCTTCATAATAAATTCGACCGGTTTGCCCAGATGGTTCGGAAGAATATGTTTTCGCTCGTGTTCTGAAGACTCTTTTATGATACGAATCAACTTCTCCAAGTCCACAACCGCCACACGGTCAGAACCGGAACTCGTTACAAGCGCCAACCGTCCATCGGGACTTATCGCGACATCTGTCGGATCGGGGAAACAGAGTCCCGGTTCATCCAGCAAAACCTGGTCAACACTGTCATCAGGCCATACCACCCCCAACGCATTCGTAATGGTCCACCCCTGAATCAGCCGTGTCATCGGGACAAGGTTTTTGGTCCGGTTTGCGACAAAGAGACTAAATTCGCCCTCTGGATGGCAGTCCATTCCCAACATCAAATTGGCGCCAGGAACTTCGATACGCTCGACAACCTCCATCTTGAAGGTATCAATGACCGTTACCTCGGAAATCGAGGGTTCTCTAAACTTGACAAATCGGGGGAGATCATTTGTCGCGTATATTCTGGAACCATCGGAAGACCGTGACAGCGCCCATGGATGCCGGCTTGCGGCTAAGCGCTTCACCTCTTTAAAGGTTACTGTGTCGATCACTGAAATACTGTCCGCAATGGTATTGGCCACGTAAAGGTATCTACCCTCTTTATCTGTAACAACGCCGTGCGGTTCATCACCCACAGCAATCGTCTTGAGAACTTTGCCAGCGGAAACATCAATGATCGACAGTGTATCATCAAGACGGTTCGTGATGTACGCTTCATTGCCATCGGGACTAAAAGCCACACAGGTCGGCTGCCGGCCAGTCGGTATTTCGTCAATTTTTTTGAGGGTCTGAATGTCTACAACAATAACACTGTTTGAGGCTTCGCACGCAACATATAACAGCTCGCCGTCTGGATGGATCGCCATATAGAGCGGCGTCTTATAAACCGTCTTCTTGGCCACCGTTGCAGGAATCAGCGGATGCGCTATCGTCTTCAGCGCTTCCTCATAATCAAAACGTATGCCGTGAGCATCCTGATGGCAAGTCAGGCAGAGCTCTTCGGTCACCGCATTCAATCCCGATGTATCGCCGGATTCAACATGTTTATTCGCAGCACCGTGGCATGCCTCGCACCCGATCCCCTCATCGAGGGAATAGGAATCCAATATCCCGCCAACCGGATTGGCAAAAACCGTTGTATGGCACTTCAGGCACTTCGTCGAAATCTGCGGATCGCCGATCCCCTGACTCGCTGCCATTTCATAGGCTTTATCCGTCGCCAACACAGAATACGCTTGAGCGTGTTTACTTAAGCGCCACTTGCTAAACTGATAGCCCTTTGAAGAACCGTCATGACAGCTCGAACATTGTAATGCTCCGGCATACTTGAATTCTGAGTCGGAAACCATTTCTGGCAACTCGGATGTTTTTTTCAGACGCATCACTTTAGGCGTCGGATGAGCAATCAGCTCCATTCTTTCTTCCGGACCCATTTGAGTGGATATATTCGCCAGAAGATGAGAACTCTTATCCTGATGGCAACTCTGGCAGTCTTTGAGAGTCGGCATGATCAACCCGGCCCTCGCTGCGGCCTCCGGGTCAGACATCACTTCCATATACTCACTGCCGGGGCCGTGACATTTTTCGCACTGCACACCATCTTCGACAAAGAACGTGTCGTCTTTTTCCCATTCCTCTGCGTGAGCGCCGGTCGCATGACATCCAAGGCAGATCACCGACGCCTCGGGCGCCTCGAGAATACCGCTATATTGGGCAATAATTTCTGACTCGGGTTTTGACAATGACGCGTAAGCCTGTGAATGCTTCGAATGGAGCCACTTGCTGAACTGGCTGCCCATGCCCTTGCCCCGGTGGCATTCTGCACACTGGCGAACCCCAACATAGACCGGATGCCTTGCTTGGCCATAGCCTCCAAAGCAGATCCCGGAAAATAAAAACACAACAACAATCAATCTTAAGGAATGTCTCATTTGTCTGCTCCCGGCGTATCTTCCTGAACCACCTTCAAAAACTGATTCGCTTTGACTTCTTTCAGTTTTGTAATTTTTCCATTCGGCCATCGAATCTCGACCGCGTCGGCCATCTCATGACTGCCCAGGCCAAAGTGGGCTCTGGGGTCCGCCTGGGACAGATAGCCCGTTACGGGGATCACATCATGAATTCGTTTGGCACCTCCGGCAGTCACCGTAATCCGCGATCCGATGGCATCCGTTTTACCCCCGCTCAGCTTCAGATCAATGACGAGCCAGTTATTGCGGTTTCCCCCATCGTTCCGTAGCAGCCTCACCGAACTGTTGAGGTTGTTGATCAACAGGTCAAGGTCACCATCATTATCATAATCACCATAGGTGGCGCCACGTCCCACATATTTCTCGTCAAAATAGGGACCGGATTTTCTTGCAACATCTTCAAAAATGGCTTTTCCATCATTGCGGGCAAGGACATCCTCTTCAGTATATTCATGATGAGCATTTCCGTTTGCAACAAAAACATCCAGATACCCATCACTATCATAATCAAACAAAAGGCCGCCCCACCCCGTATACTGCCCACAGATCAGTGCCAGATTAGAGGGAGCGGTCCGATCCTCAAAATAATCTATCTTATTGATCATCAGACATCCGTACCCCATATCCGGCACATAAATATCCATGTATCCATCACGGTCGACATCTCCGATGGCTGGCCCCATTGATGAAACACCCTGACCTCCTTCGCCAAAGGCAAGGCCCATAAAAAGACCTTCGCTTTCGAATTTTCCTTTGCCAAGATTTTTATAGTAATAATTTTCCATCGCGTCATTGGCGACATAAAGGTCCAGCAATCCGTCGTTATTCATGTCGGCAACGGTGGCACTCATGCCCCTTCCATTGGGGTTATAGACCCCTGCTTCTTTCGTCACATCACTGAAAGTTCCATCGCCATCATTACGATATAATGTGTCCGCCTGACCGGTGTAGCTTAAGGGACCCGGATAGCCCGCGGCTGCATAGAAAGAGCGAAACTTCCCCTCATCATATTGAAGATAGTTGGTGACATACAGATCAAGGTCACCGTCGCTGTCATAATCAAACCATGTCCCTACCAAACTCCATTTCGGATTCGCGACGCCCGAGGTCGCAGATATGTCTGTAAAAGTACCATCCCCATTATTCTTGTAAAAAACATTCGGGCCGTAGTTAGCAACATACAGATCAAGGTCGCCATCGTTGTCAAAATCGGCCGCTGAAGCCCCAAAACCAAAACCCTTGTCCCCAACGGATGCTTTCTCCGTAACGTCACTAAATGTTCCGTCGCCATTATTGTGGAACAGCGAGTTACTCAACTTATTTTTTAGCTCCCGCCCCATATTATCATTGATGCTTTTAATCCAGCAACCGTTAACAAAATAGATGTCAAGCCAACCATCACCGTCGTAATCAAAGAACATGACCCCTGCACCTGTGCCTTCGACAATGTTGTTCAAATCGTAGTCTCCATAGCTGTGCTTGGCCGTGAGCCCTGCCTGATTCGTCACATCTGTAAACTGCGGCAGTTTTTGCTCGGCCATGACGGTCCCCTGCAAAACAGCCAGTAAAGTCAAACATCGTAATATATCTTTCATTATGATCGAAGCTCCTCTTTATAATCTTTCTGTTAATCGCAAATTCCGTCCCAGACTGCACCCATATCGACCCATTCGATCAAGGCCTTTTTTTCTTCATCACTCAGTTC
>CALKKA010000051.1 GCA_937995495.1 uncultured Phycisphaerae bacterium | reverse complement strand
GTGTCGCCCCGGGCGCCCCGCCCAGACAATGCGCCAAATCCCATACGAGCTTGAAGTTTTCTTTGCTGCCTACACCCGCTCCGCCGGCGACAATCACCCGTGAGGCCTTCAGATCGACCTTTTTGGTCTGCATGTGTTCGGCAATAATATTAATAACCAAATCGGTCTGAGACAGGTGAACTGTTTTATTTACAACCTCGGCCTTACGGCTCACATCCGGTTCGGGCATCGGCATCACGCCCTCACGCACGGTTGCCATCTGGGGCCAGCGATCATAGTTGATAATGGTAGCGATGATGTTGCCGCCAAAAGCCGGACGCACTTGAAACAGCAGGTTCTCATAAACGGTACCGGTTTTTTTGACTTCGTGGTTGCCGATCAGAAGTTCCGTACAGTCCGCGGTCAGACCGGCTTTAACGGAACTGGCCACACGCGGCGCCAAATCACGACCGCACGGCGTTGCACCATACAAGACGATCTGGGGTGCATATTCATGGATCAGTTCATCGATCACCTTGGAATAACTGCTGGTCTGATAGTGCTCCAGCAACGGATGCTCAGCCACATACACTTTATCAGCGCCATAGCGGGCCAGTTGCTCGGTCAAACCGCTTATCTTATCACCCAGCAGAACCGCCGCCAGCGGCACATTGAGTGTGTCGGCCAGTTCGCGTCCCTTGCTCATCAGTTCCAGCGGCGTATCTTCAAGCTTACCGCCGCGCTGTTCGGCGAAAACCCAAACCTCTCCCTGTTTATTGACTTCAATCATTTTGTATTCCTTGTTTCACCCTGTTATTTTTGTCAGCCGATGGTATGGTCCACAATCAGCTCATGAATCATTGCTTCCACCCCGTCCTGAGTCGGCTCGACTTCTTTGGATTCCTTGGCGGCCAAAACCACACTCTGTATACGATGTACCTTGGTCGGCGAACCCTCTCGGCCGCACCACTGCATATCCGCTTCCAAAAAGTCCAAGTCCCACTGCCTGATCAGCAATCCATTCGCTTCTAAATCCTTGCATACTGCATCAACATCAATCGAAGCGTCTTCTTTGGCCTCTTTTTCAACTTCTAAGCGGCTCTTGGCAGCTTTGCACTTCATCAAGCGTCTTGCCCTTGGCACGCGTGGTTCGTTGGCGGTGTCCAGTACGGTCAATAGAACTGGTAATTGGCCCTTAACTTCCTGCCAGCCGTTGCCCAGATTGCGTTTGACGACAATTGTTTCGCCGTTCAGCGAAACCAGGTCTTCGACATAAGTGATCTGCGGCATATCTAATTTTTCAGCGATCTGGGGACCAACCTGTGCGGTATCGCCATCGATTGCCTGGCGGCCGCAAAGAACAATATCCGGGTTGAGTTTTTTGACGCCGCAGCTGAGAATATAGCTGGTTGCCAGGGTATCTGAGGCCGCACAACGACGATCCGTTACTAAGATCGCCTGATCGGCTCCACGAAACAGTCCTGCCCGCAGAACATCCGTTGCCGTCGGCAAACCCATCGTCATCACAGTAACAGTTCCGCCAAATTGATCCTTGATATCCAGTGCCAATTCCAGTGCATTCAAGTCCTCCGGATTGAAGATCGCCGGAAGCGCCGCACGGTTGACCGTACCGTCATCGTTCATCGCCTGTCCGGTAACCCGTTTGGTGTCCGGCACTTGCTTTACCAATACTACACAATTATATCCCACTATACTATCTCCACGAGTTCCTAAATCCTTGATTCCTGCCGACATAAAGACCCTGCAGTTTACCCAAAACCCCAAACAAGTCAAATAAAAAACGGATTGATGGTCCGTTCGGCCTTGCGCTGAGAAATCCCCACAAAGAATTCATTATTGGGAAAAGTTATATTGCTTTGTGGCTTGACCGTTATCCCATGTGCCGTTCAATGAAACTGGTATCGACCTTACTCTCGACAAACAGATTGTGCGACAAGACCTCCAGGCACGCCGGGATGGTTGTTTTGATCGGCCCGATCTTAAATTCCCGCAAGGCCCGTTTCATTGTAGCAATCGCTTCTTCCCGCGTCGGCTGATGCACGATAAGCTTAGCGATCATCGAATCATAATACGGGGAAACCGTCGCACCCTGATAAAGATGCGTGTCCACACGAACACCCAAACCACCCGGAACAATAAACTCATTGACCGGCCCGGGGCAAGGGGCATAGTCGCGCGTCGGGTCTTCGGCGTTAATTCGACACTCCATCGCTACACCCTTATGCCGAATATCACGCTGACGCAGCGTCAGCGGCTCACCGGAGGCAATTTTCAACTGCCATTTGATCAGATCCTGCCCTGTGACCATCTCACTGACAGGATGCTCCACCTGGATTCGGGTATTCACTTCGATGAAGTAGTAATTATTATCCTTGTCTAATAGGAATTCACATGTCGCCGCATTATGATATTTGGCTTCTTTGATCAGTCGAAGCCCAGCTTTACACAATTCCTCCCGCGTCTTCTCATTGAGGACCGGGCACGGCGATTCTTCGATCAGTTTCTGGTGTCGTCGCTGGATGGTACAGTCGCGTTCGTAAAAATGAACCGCGTTACCATTTTTGTCGGCCATTAGCTGCACTTCAACATGCCGCGGCTCGACAATAAATTTCTCAATGTACACGGTACCATCTTTGAAAACCGTTTCCGCCTCGTTCTTTGCTGCGATAAAGCCCTTTCGCAAACTGATGTCGTTATGAGCCACACGCATTCCGCGACCCCCACCCCCAGCGGCGGCCTTGACGATCACCGGATAACCGATCTTGTTCGCTAACTTGATCGCCTCCGCTTCACCCTTGATTTCGCCCTCGGAACCCGGAACGACCGGCACTTTCGCCTTCTTGGCAAGCGCCCTGGCAGCCACCTTGTCACCCAGCTGACGCATAGAGTCCGGATCCGGGCCGATAAATGTAATACCGCAATCATTACAAATATCTGCAAAATGTGCGTTTTCAGCAAAAAAACCATATCCCGGATGGATCGCATCGACATCCGTGAGCTCCGCCGCACTGATGATCGCGGGGATGTTTAGATAACTCTTAACCGCGGGGGCTGGCCCCACACATATCGCCTCATCAGCCAATTGCACATAGGCCGCATCCCGGTCGGCCTCGGAATACACCACAACCGCCTCGATCCCAAGCTCATGACACGCACGGATAATGCGGAGCGCAATTTCACCTCGATTAGCAATTAAGATTTTCGAAAACATAAAAATCCCTTTGGAAATTTGTGGTTCGTAGTATTGGAAATGCCGTTAAGACTAAGGACGCACTTTGAAAAGGACCTGCCCAAACTCAATCGCCTCGCCGTCCTTACAGCAGACCTCTGCGATAACCCCGCCGGTCTCGGCCTTAATCTCGTTCATCACCTTCATCGCCTCGATAATACATACAACGGTATCACTATCAACCGGATCGCCGACTTTGATATAGGGATCTGAATCCGGGCTGGAGGCCTGATAGAAAGTCCCCACGATAGGCGACTCAATATTGATCAGCCCGTCGTCAGCAGCATCTGCTAGAGCCGCGGGTGTAGCATCTGCAGCCGGAGCGGCCGGCGCAGCAGGCATCGGCACCTGGGTCATCACCGGGACCGCTGCCTGAGGGCCTTTAAGGTGGACCTTTGAGTCACCATCGACGACCTCTAGCTCTACTAAGTCGTTTTCCTTCATTATATCGATCAATTCTTTTACTTTTTTCAGGTCCATAGCTTTTTCCCGAGATAGCGTTAAAATCCTTTTTTCTCTACATGGCGTGTCTACTTTTCTTGAAAGTCAGCGGGCCAGTATAGCCAGCGGTCGTAAAATTGCAAGCACTTTCGCGATGCAAACCGGCTGGGCTATTCTCTTAGCTGTTTTCGACCGATAAAAACATTTTTCATTAAAAACTAAACGATTTATTCTGTTTTCCCCCTTTTCAGAGCAACCTGGAGGGGTTAATTGCGGTTCTTGAACCCGATTTCTGCTCATTCCGGTGTTTAGCGATAAATTCATCATCGACTCTGTAACCTTTATGCCCACCTCTTTCACTGTCTTTTTGAAAGGCCCTGAGAAAGGGAAAACAGAACTTATAATAACCAGAATCAGAAAGGAAAGACAATGAAGACACGAACACTCACACTCAGCATTTTGTTATT
>CALKKA010000050.1 GCA_937995495.1 uncultured Phycisphaerae bacterium | reverse complement strand
ACCGCCGACGATGGCATTGTTGGGGAACACGCCGAACGGAGGAAAAAAGGCGTGCATCGAACCACCCATACCTTTATTAAGACCCGCTTCGCGTCCAAAGATCTCGGCCAGTGTGCCATAGACCAGAAAATCGATAGCCAGGTCTTTCACGCTGCCGGAGGCATCTTTTTCAACGATCTTCAAGCATTTGCCGCCAAAATAGTTTTCCATGATCTGCATCAGAGTCTTATCATCAAGCTTCTCAATTGCGGAAAGACCCTTGGCGAGAATTTCGCCATGGCTTCGGTGGCTGCCGTAGATGTGGTCGTCAATGTCAAGGTGGTATGCCTGTCCCACTGCCGCGGCCTCCTGACCGATGGACAGGTGAGCGGGGCCATTGTGCATATATTCAATCCCCATAAACGAGCCGCGGAGTTTGATCTCATTGAGCATGTTTTCAAATGTCCGGATGATGATCATATCACGCTGCATACGAACCAGGTCTTCTTTGCTGTAACGTTTGCTCTCGTCCTTAATCGATTGGTTGTATTGGTTAACCGGGATCGGCTTAAACTCAATATGCCCGCTTTTGCGTACTTGGTCAGGATTGACAATTTGACATTTTGGCATCACTTAACTCCTGTGTTTGTTGATTGCTGTTGGTTTTCTGTTTCTTAATTTTCATTCGGATAAAGCACTGTGATATTTTGTGTTCCAAAGAAATCCTCCCATTCGGGGGAGGGTTGTTTTTCTGTGATGACGGTCGAGATGCAGTTGAAATCTGTAATCTTATAAAGAGAAGGCTGATCAAATTTGCTGCTGTCCGCCAGAAGAACACATTCACGTGCATTACGAGCGGCAAGCGTGAAGAGGTGGGCACTATCGATGTCCACTGAAGTCAGCCCGAAATCCATACTCACGCCATCTGTTCCAAGAAAGGCTCGGTATCCCCTAAGTCGCTCCAGAACTTCGAATCCAATGGGTCCGACGGCATCCATTCGCTCCGGCCGATATTGACCGCCTAAGAGCAGAACGCTGACACCGGGCGCCTGAAGCTCCTGTGCTGTACGTACGGAGTTAACAATGACAGACAGGCTTCTCTTGCTTCGCAAAAAAGAAGTCATTTCAAAGCACGTTGTTCCGGAGTCTAAAAAGAGCTGCTCTCCATCTGAGATCAGTTCACAGGCCAGCTTGGCAATGGTTCGTTTGGCCTCGATATTTCGCCGTGATTTAGAAATAAAGGAGTAATCGGAGCTTTTTATGACCGATGCACCCCCATGAGTCAATTCCAATAATCCCTCTGCGGCGAGGCCATGGAGATCCCGCCGCACGGTTGCTTCGGAAACACCCAAGTCCTCAGCAAGCTGCCGGACCGAAACATGTCCGAGCTGGTAGACATGATTCATTGTTGCTTCACGCCTTTGCTGGATTGTCGAAGTCATACTGATTCTCCTAAACTGTACCAGGTAAATCATCGATGATTAAATTAAATCACAAAAATGTTAAAAATGCAACAATAAATTGCAAAAAAATGATTGATTTATGAAATGATTTTGTTTATAAGTGAAATATAGTCAATATGATCTTTGCTGGAGAAGCCGTATGTACATAATCAAATATCCCGAAAAGGGGCGTTTTTCACCTGAGGGGATTGTGACGAAGTGGGACAAAAACGTCGGTGATGCAGTCAAAAAAGGCGACCTTTTGGTTCAGATTGAGACATCTGGTGAGTGTATTCAGATGGAATCAGCGACCGATGGGGAATTACTGAAGGTGTTGGCGGACACGGGCCGACTTGTCAGGTCCGGCGATCCTTTGGCAGTGGTTGGTAAAACAGGTGAGGATATTTCAAGAGCGACCAAGCAACTGGAGCAAAAAAAGGCTTCACCTGAAAACAGGGCTCCTAAATACCAAACGAAGCCAAAAGCCAAACCTCCCATCTCAGTTAAAACGGTTCAACCAGCACAATCCAAGAAAGAGGAAGTTATGACAACTCCGAAATCTACAGGCAGTTCTGATAACGTGATCCCGATTTTAATGCCTCAGGCCGGCCAGAGTATGGAAGAAGGTACGATCCTTTCCTGGAAGGTCAAAGAGGGCGATGTCATCGAAGTCGGTCAGGTGATCATGGAGATCGAAACAGATAAGGCGACGATGGAGGTTGAAGCTGATGCGGCTGGTCGCGTTGCCAGAATTGTTTCCGCAGAGGGTGATATTGTTGAGGTCAAAAAACCCGTTGCATTTATTGCTAATAATGACGCCGATGTGGATGCTTTTCTTGTTGCCGAGGGGAGGACGGCTGCTCCTGCGGCACAGTCAGCCCCAACCCCAGCTTCAGCTCCGGCGGCAGATGCTGGGCCCGAGGGTGTGGTGATCCCAATTTTAATGCCTCAAGCGGGTCAGAGCATGGAAGAGGGCACCATCCTGTCTTGGAAGATAAACGAGGGTGATACCATCGAAGTCGGTCAGGTGATCATGGAAATCGAAACGGATAAGGCGACGATGGAAGTCGAAGCTGTGGATGCCGGACGAATTGCTAAAATCGTTGCCGCCGAAGGGGATATCGTTGAAGTTAAGGCGCCGGTTGCCTATTTGGCAGAAGAAGGCGTTGATGTGGATGCTTATATTGCTTCCGGTGGAATCGCCACAACACCTGCACCCAAGATAGCGTCCAAACCTGCAGGGGCTAAAACGGCGGCACCCGCGGTCCAGAAAGCACCTGCTTCTGTCAGTGCTTCCGGTCGAGTGAAAGCCTCGCCGGCTGCTCGCAAGGCTGCTGCCGAT
>CALKKA010000049.1 GCA_937995495.1 uncultured Phycisphaerae bacterium | reverse complement strand
ACATTGGGCTTATGGCAGAGTCGCTGCAAAGGAATATGGGAAGGAACCTCGCGGGGGCAACAATAATGACATTATCCCAGCTGATTATGATCGGTTGAGTGGATCTACCGCATTTTATGGAATTACCAGAGTTAAGATTGTGAAGGTTTAACGGAATGCAAGAGACCTTAAACAAGATTTGCCAAAGGGCAGACCTATATAAATTTCTGTCAGAATGTTACTATCTGCCTGATCATGCGCTCATTCAAAAAGTTGTCGATGTTGCGCAAACGAACACATTTTTTGCTGAACTATGCCATCGTGTTCCTGTGGGCCCTGAACTGGAATCGTTGAAAATCGACTTTACACGGTTATTTGTGGGTCCTTTTAAGGTGCTTGCGCCGCCCTATGGGTCCTTCTATCTTGAAGACGGTCGGATGATGGGGGAATCTACGATTGATGTCAGGAACTGGTATGAAAAAGACGGGCTTGATGTCGTAATCAATGATGCTCCCGATCATATTGCGATGGAGTTGGAGTTTATGTATTATCTTGTTGCCAAGCAAACCCAGGCGACCAACGCGGGGAATCTTCAGGACATTCAAGACTGTCAGCGAAAACAAAAAATGTTTCTGAGTTCTCATCTGGCCAGATGGTTACCTCCATTCGCTAAAAATGTAAAGGAGAATGCACAGACAACGTTTTACAAGAAACTGGCAAGGCTGACAGGAATATTTGTTCAGAAAGATTTAGACGCTTGCACATTATTTGATGTTCAATCGGTACATTCAGCTGAAAAAGGTTTATGAAATGCTTATGGTTGTGATACAAAGCCATATGGCATAATTAAGCGACACTCAAACAGTTTGAGTGAGGAGTAATTATTATTTATTTTAAGGAGATAGCAAATGTTAGGGAAGATGACGATGTGGATTGTCATTGCGTGTTTTTTGGTAGGATTATCGGCTACCGCCCGGGCCGATGATATTGCCGAACTCCGCAAAATGATGGAAGAGCAGTACGAACAAATGCGGGAGATGCAGGGCAAGCTGATCGAGCTTGAAGCCGCACAGAAACAGCAGGGTTTTGCAGTGCAAAAACTGGAAGATTCCGGAGGTTTCACAATACCTGAGACGCTGGCCTGGGTTGAAAAGATCCAACCGTATGGCGATTTCCGATTTCGCTGGGAGTACCGAGACAGTGATTGGAAGTCAGGCTCTGACGATCGTTTTCGTATTCGTGCTCGTGTGGGTGTGAAGGTACAGATCAATGAAGAATTTATGTTTGATTTCCGTGTCGCAACAGCAGAATTCTTCGATGATGATGAAGATCGGACGGTTGGCGGCGACTTTGCTTCTGGCAACAAAACACTGGGCGATTACTGGGCCAGTGACAATGCCTGGATCGACCGGGCGTATCTGGTCTGGACACCCAATTGGGCGGAAGATTGGTCTTTCAAATTCGGTAAGATGGGTAATCCTTTTTATAAAGTCGGCAAAAATCAGCTTATCTGGGACGGCGATCTGAATCCCGAAGGTGTTGCATTTCACTATACTAAGGGAAAACTGTTCGTCACTGGTATGTTCGGTCAAGTTGAAGAAAACGGCAGTAGCGCTGACAAACGGATGATGGGAATTCAGGCGGGCTTAAAACATGCATTTGAAAGCGGCAATCAATTGACCTATGGTGCCAGTTACTTCGATTATTCGAATGTCGAAGGCGAAGAAGCGCTTGTGGATGACTTATTTGCCGGAAACACGACATTAGACGGCGAAACTTATGCGTTTGATTACAACCTGCTCGAAGGTTTTGCTCAGTACGATACCAAACTCGGCGATATGCCGGTGTCTGTCTATGGTAACTATGTTGTCAATACAGCCTCAGGTGTCGAGGAAGACACCGGCTGGCTGATCGGGACAACTCTGAACAAAGCCAAGAAACCGGGTTCATGGCAATTTGGATACACTTATCGAGACTTGGAAGCGGATGCGGTTTTCGGTGCGTTCACGGATTCCGATTTCGCACGTGACGGTGATACGAATTCTCGGGGACATACATTCAACTATGCATACGCCCTTGCCAAAAATACAACTATCGGCGCAACGTACTTTCATGATGAGAATCTGAACTATAAAAAATCAGACAACAAGCGCCTTCAGATTGACCTGAAGGTTAAGTTCTAAAGTTAGCCCAGAACAGGGCGGAACATTATTGTGGTTTAGAGTTAGCAAAAATCGGTTTTTTCATTACAGCGCGCCCACGAAGTTGATTCGTGGGCGTGCCACTTGCTTTATAAGCAATAAAAGTTATAATTGGGAAATCTATCAAAATAAAAACGTCCTCGTTTGGATTATCGTATTTTTTATTATTGATTGCTGTGCGTATGCAGTCAACTTCTGCGGTTTTGAATAATCGTCTAACAGCAGACAAAGAAGAGGCCTTCATTATAAAGTCAAACGGGATAATTAAGTTCTGAAAAGATAAGGTAAAGTCAATGGAATGTGAATCAAAACAAGAATCTAATTTCAGTGCTGAATTAGAAGTAAATGGGTGCAAGATAGCATTAAATAGATTCGTTGAAAGTTTCATTTCGCAGGCGATCATTGGGATGCTTGCGTCACTTCGAGGTGTCGATGTCGTCGAAACAATTGATCTGAAGATTTCAAAAA
The DNA here is from genome assembly GCA_937995495.1 of uncultured Phycisphaerae bacterium. Lineage (GTDB taxonomy): Bacteria > Planctomycetota > Phycisphaerae > Sedimentisphaerales > Anaerohalosphaeraceae > 4572-13. The sequence goes on along the minus strand of CALKKA010000049.1, from coordinate 6,018 downwards.
AAGCTGAAAGTTCTCAAGCACAGTAGATGAGATTTAAGGATGAGCTTTGGGTGATGAAATGATCAAGATTCCAGGCATGATGATGATTGGAGCCAGTGGCAGGAATGTCGGCAAGACAGAGTTTGCCTGCTCCCTCATCAGGGAATTCAGTCATCAGCATGATATCATCGGGCTGAAAGTAACTACGGTCGATGAAGGCAGAAGCGGTTGTCCCCGCGGCGGGAGCGGCTGCGGCGTATGTTCATCATTTGAAGGAAATTATTGTCTTACTGAGGAAACTGACAATCAATCTGATAAAGATACATGCAAAATGTTGGCCGCAGGCGCAACGAAGGTGCTTTGGTTAAGAGTGCTGAAACAGCACCTTGAGGAGGGAATCCGTGCATTGCAAGCGGCAATTGGAACAGATGCAATTTCAGTCTGTGAGTCGAACAGCCTGCGACTAATCGTTGAGCCCGGGTTGTTCTTTATGTTCAAATCTGTTGGCCTGAATCAGTGTAAATCTTCCGCAGCAGCTGTAGAAAAGTATGCGGACCAAACAGTATTTTTTGATGGCAGTAATTTTGATATCAACCTCGATGGGATCAAACTCATCAACGGCAAATGGGTCCATAAAATGCGGGCGACCGCGATTATCATGGCCGGCGGCCGCAGCCGGCGGATGGGGCAGGACAAAGCTGTTTTGGAAATCGATGGGATGCCTGCGATCAACTATATTTTCGAGCAGTTGCGGCCCTATTTTGATCAAATCCTGGTCAGTTCAAGCAATACGGAAAAACACCGTTTGCTGGGTGCTTTGGTTGTTCCGGATGAAGTCGCCGACAAGGGGCCTCTCATGGGGATTGCCTCGACATTAAGGGTCTCACGAAACGATACAAACTTCGTGATCGCATGCGATATCCCTGAAGTGGATATTGATCTTGTTCGACGAATGGTTAGAGAAAGCGGCGATTTTGACGCGGTGGTCCCCCAAACAGGGCCATTTCAGTATGAACCCCTATTTGCGATTTACAACAAAGGTATTCTAGTTGAAATCGATAAGGCAATTGCCTCGGGAAAACATCGGGTCATAGCCCCTCTCGAAAAATGCAGGGTCAAGTACCTTGATTCACACGGTGACATACAACTTAGGAATCTTAACACAATGGATGATTACTGTGAATTCGTCGGGAAAGATAATCATGATAACATTTGAGAAAGCATTTGAAACGGCACTGAACTCTGCACGCCAACTTGATACAGAACGTGTTGACTTCAGGGGTGCATTGGGCAGAGTGTTGGCTGAGGAAATTCGGTCAGATATGGATATCCCGCCTTTTAATAAATCGGCAATGGATGGATATGCATGTCGCAGAGTGGATTTGGGAAATGAACTGACCGTCATCGAAACAATTGCCGCCGGGAATGTTCCTCAAAAAGCGGTTGATCTAAACCAGTGCTCTAAAATCATGACTGGTGCAATGGTCCCCGAGAGTGCGGACTGTGTGATCATGAAGGAATATGTTGAAGAAAAAGCCAAAGACATTATTCAGTTTACCGGAGACAGAACAGCGGATAATATCTGCCGCAAGGCAGAAGACATCATGACGGATGATATTGTTCTGAACAAGGGGGTTCTGATAGCACCGCAGCATATCGCAGTGCTTGCCTCAGTCGGGAATACACAACCCCTGGTCGCAAAGCGGCCTGAAGTTGCCGTCATTGCAACGGGCAGCGAACTGCTTGAACCACAATCAAAGCCCGGCGTTTCGCAAATACGAGACACCAATAGTTACCAGCTATCAGCTCAAATCGAGCATATGGGGGCGGTTGCTACAAATTATGGCATAGCAGGGGACACGGTCGGTGAGATTGACAGCGTATTCAAAGAAGCTATTCGCCAAAGCGATGTGGTTATTGTCTCCGGAGGTGTCTCAGTAGGTGATTATGATTATGTGCCCGGGATCTTCAAACAAAACAATATAAACCTGTTGTTTGAAAAGATTGCCATTAAGCCCGGAAAACCCACGGTTTTCGGTACGTCCGAAAATAAGTATTGTTTTGGCCTGCCGGGCAATCCGGTATCAACATTTGTTTTGTTTGAGCTTCTGGTTAGACCTTTTTTATATAAACTGATGGGTCACGATTATGAGCCGCTTCCTATTCAAATGCCTTTGGAAGAGACCTTGGCAAGCAGGAAAGCAAAGAGAAAAAGATGGCTTCCTGTGGCAATCACTGAAAAAGGGACGGTCAAGCCAATTGAATATCATGGATCGGCTCATATCAATTCTCTCAGCGCTGCTGACGGTTTGGTCAGCATGGATATCGGTGTGGCCGAAATTAAAAAGGGAACATCCGTAAAGATCAGGTTGATTTAACATGACAGTGGATTATTTGAGAGTATCGGTTACTGATCGATGCAATTTGCGATGCGTCTATTGCTACCCATCGGGTGGCTGCAAATTAATTGAGCGTACAGAAATATTAAGGTTCGAGGAGATCTATCATATCGTAAGGCTTTTTGCCATTTGTGGAATCCGCAAAGTTCGACTCACCGGTGGTGAGCCGTTGGTCAGAAGCAACATTGTCAATCTCGTTGAAAAACTTGCCGGACTCAAAGAAATCGAGGAATTAACACTTACAACAAACGGCGTACTCCTGGAACAAAAGGCAGAAGAACTGAAAAATGCAGGTTTACACCGGATCAACATAAGTGTCGATTCTACTGAGCGTCAAAGCTATAAAGATATTACAGGTTTTGATAATTTGAAAAATGCAATGAAAGGCATTCACAAAGCATTGGATGTTGCCCTGGCCCCTGTTAAGATCAATTGCGTAATTATAAAAGGTCTCAATAGCTCGCAGATCATACCACTTGCACAGATGAGTATCGATTTACCCGTTGCGGTCAGATTTATCGAATATTGCCCAACGAGCAGATATACAAAACCGGCGGGAGATTTTGTGTCATCCAGTCAAATCCGTAGGATTATTGAACGTGAACATGGCCAACTTTCAACTATTTCGGCTACCAACCGCAACGGCCCGGCATTACATTTTAAGATCAATAATGCGGCAGGGACAATCGGTTTTATTAGCGGCAGGAGTACGGTATTTTGTCATAACTGTAATCGAATTCGATTGACGAGCGACGGTATGATAAAGCCGTGCCTGTATTCTTCTAAACATTATAACATCAAGCGGCTAATCAGGACTGGTGCCGCTGATGAGGAAGTGATTCAATTCTTAACGGGAGTAATCGAGGAAAAAAATCAGTATACAAAATTAACTTCATCTGTAAATGAGTTTGATATGCAGAGAATTGGAGGATGAAACAAGTGGATAATATGGGTGGCATGGTAGATGTAGGCAATAAGGATATTACGGTCAGAACCGCGAAGGCACAGGGCACTATAAATCTGGGGCCCACTGCTTTTGGGGTTGTTAAAGAGGGTGCCTGTGCCAAGGGAGATGTGCTTACTACTGCAAAAATAGCTGCGATACAGGCGGTGAAGTCAACGCAGACCATCATCCCTTTGTGTCATAGCATCCTAATCGAAGCTGTTGATGTCGAATTTGTCATGGATGAAGAAGACAAGTCGGTCAGTGTGGCGGTAACCGTAAAATCATCCGGTAAAACGGGTGTTGAAATGGAAGCCTTGGTCGGCGTGAGTGTGTCTTGCCTTACGATATACGATATGCTTAAATATACCGGCAAGGCAATGACAATAGGCCAAATAATACTACTCGAAAAGACAGGTGGAAAAAATGGCGACTATAAAAGGTGAAATTAAAGCAATCTCTATTTCTGAAAAGAAAGGCACAAAGAAAACAAATGTTCCCGAGGCCGAAGTGAGGATTGACTTCGGCCTCGTCGGCGATGCGCACGGTGGAAATTGGCACAGACAGATAAGTTTATTAGCCATTGAATCAATCAATAAAATGATTGAAATGGGTGCGGATGTATTGCCCGGAAGTTTTGCTGAGAATATTACGACCCAGGGCATTGAACTGCCGGGCTTGACAATTGGAAGTAGGCTCAGGATTGGAAAGGAAATAGAGCTTGAGGTGACACAGATCGGAAAAGAGTGTCACAGCCGATGCGAGATTTTTAAACAAGTTGGAGACTGTATTATGCCGCGAGAAGGTGTTTTTGCAGAAGTCATGAAGGCCGGGAGAATAAAAGTCGGTGACATGATAGAGGTATTCAATGATTAGAGCGGCAATCTTGACAATTAGCGATAGGTGTTCAGAAGGTAAGCGGGAAGATTTGAGCGGGCCCGCTATTGAGAGCATTCTAAAAGAAAAGAATATCAAGGTTTGTACTTTGCGGATTGCCCCCGATGAAGCAGGTAGAATCTGTGCCGATCTGATTGACTTCTCAGATGAGGCAAAGGTCGATTTAGTATTGACGACGGGAGGTACCGGATTGGGGCCTCGTGATGTTACACCGGAAGCGACCCTTTCTGTATGTGAAAAGATGGTGCCTGGTTTTGGCGAATTAATGAGACTAAAAGGGCTTGAAAAGACTCCTAACGCCATTCTCTCTCGTTCAACAGCGGGAATTCGAAAGGATACACTAATAATCAATCTGCCAGGCAGCCCCAAGGCAGTGCGTGAATGTTTGGATATCATTATGCCTGTTCTTCCTCATGCCCGGAAAATGATGCGTGGCGGCGGACACTAATTAAAGAGGAGTAAACAATGGTTATGTTAAAACTTTTTTTGGCCTTTTCAAAAATCAGTATGTTTGCCTTTGGCGGAGCGTATTCATTTTTACCTCTGATGGAAGCTGAACTTGTTCAGAATCATCAGTGGCTTGATGAATCCGAGTTTTTAGAGATAACCGGAATTACAAAGCTGTTTCCGGGTGCTATATCTATCAAGTTTGCGACCTATACCGGTTACAAAATCGCCGGGATTCTCGGCGCAATAATCGCCAACCTTGCGAATTTACTGCCTCCTGTACTATTTGTGATGCTTGCTTCGCTACTTTACTCACGATACAAGGAAATCCCATCGATCAAAGCGGGGTTTGAGATGATGCAGTATGCCATTTTTGCCCTGATCATTGCTGTTGCGATTCAACTTGTGGATAAAAGCCAGGTCTTTCAACTAAGGCATATAATAATCATATTGGCCTCATTTGGCTTATTCTTTTATGCGAAAGTGCACCCCGCTGTTATTATTGTCGCCGCTGGCGTTCTGGGCGCGGTGCTCAGATAATGACAACATGAATTTTTGCTGTTTTGAGATGCACTTATGAAATATGACATCGGCCTTGACGAAGCACTGTCCAAAACATTGGAGCGATTGAACCCGCTGCTTCCGATCGATGTCGAAATAGAGAAGGCGGTTGGATTAGCCGTTGCCGAAAATTGCACGGCAACAGTTGACTGTCCATCGACTTCGGTTTCCATGAAAGATGGTTATGCTGTAGTCTCACAAGACTTGGAAAATGCCTCTCAGAACCGTCCAGTTAAGCTTAAGGTTACTGGTAGTCTGTTTGCAGGAAGTCAAACAGAGAAGTCTGTGGTCTCAGAAACAGCGGTTAAGGTCATGACCGGAGCACAAATCCCTCAAGGCGCCGATGCTGTGATTTCAGTTGAGTTTACAAAGGAAAAAGATGACGATATTTTGTGCTATCGTGATGCCGGGCGAGGAAGGAATGTACTTAAGAAAGGACACGATGTTAAAAAGGGTGATCGTATTACAAGTATAGGTGAGATACTGATGCCTGCTAAGACGGGTTTGCTGGCTGCTGGCGGCATTTCTTTGGTTCGAGTGCATCCGTTACCCCGTATTGGCATCATTGCCATAGGTGATGAGGTCGTCAAACCCGGCGAATCGTTAAAAGAAGGACAACTCTATGCCAGCAATATTGTAACATTGGTTTCCTGGCTTAAACATTTTAGGATGACATCGAAAATTGCAATAGTTCCAGACCAGAAAGACCTGCTCAGTGAGGCTATTAGAAATATACAGGAAAATGTCGATGTTCTTATTACCAGCGGAGGAGCCTGGAAAAGCGAAAGGGAT
>CALKKA010000048.1 GCA_937995495.1 uncultured Phycisphaerae bacterium | reverse complement strand
CTTTGAGGCGCCGATAAAGAAAGTAGGTGACGGAATCGGACAGCATCTGAGCCGTTTCAAGACAGTCCGATTCAACCGCCGCCATCGCACGGTGCAAAGAACCCAGCACCTTCGTATGCAGGTACGCCTCCGTTGAGCCATCGGCCTTGGTAATCCGAATCTGCATAAGCTCACCTTTCCTTCAATTTAGAACAAGCACGACACCTTAAAATAAGTTCGGTTGATCTGTCGCATCCGTTTCTGCAATCGCCTGACTGACCTCATCCAGCAAGTCTCCAGCGTCAGTAAAATCACGGTACACACTGGCAAAGCGTATGTAGGCCACCTTGTCCACTTTGCGCAGGAACCGCATCGCCTGCTCACCGACAAACAGCGCGGAAACTTCCTTGTCGTAGTTTCTGAAGATCTCTTCTTCGATGCGGTCGGCAACTTCCTGTATTTTTTCTGCCGGAACCGATCGTTTATAGCACGCCTTTTGCAAACCGGCGATCAGCTTGTCGCGGTCATACGGCACACGGGTTCCGTCCTTTTTGACCACATTGAGTTTAAATGATTCGCCGATCTTTTCGTAGGTCGTAAAACGGCGGCCACATTCGATGCACTCCCGGCGACGGCGGATAATCCTCCCTCCTTCACTCGACCGGGAATCGATGACTTTGTCGTTATCTTCTTTACAAAACGGGCATCTCACACGGGCGTCCCTGCTATTTTGATGAGGTTTCAGAGCAACTACATATCCTTGTCGTCCAATATTAGCTTCAATATATAGTGTGTCAATGGGAAATTTTAAATTTTTATCGGCCTTTAAAAAAACTTTATAGATAGTGGCAGAAAATTGTCGTCTTTGGGGACCCCATCGCCCTGCCAAAGACCATGGCCGAAGATCTCGGCTCAAAATCGCAATGAGAGAGGGCTTTAAGAGACAAATACCAGGCTCAGCATCATCACCCTATAAAGGGTCTAAAGTCCCCCCTCAAGGGCCGTCATAATAAAACGAATAAAACACCCTGCAATCGAGTTTCATTGTTGACAGCAGGCAGGTTTAGGGCTATATTCCAAACCCTTTTGTGAGAGTGCGGAAAATCACCGCGCACACAAGGCCCGATTCTACGGAGAATCGAGGCCTGAATAGGACTTTTCAAAGCGAAATCTTAACCGTTAATTGCAATAGGAGTTACAAAATGGCAAAGAAGAAAGCTGCTAAAAAAGTAGCAACGAAGAAAACCGCCAAACGCGTGTATTTCTTCGGAAACGGCAAGGCCGAAGCCAATGCCAAGATGAAAGAACTGCTGGGCGGCAAGGGCGCCAACCTTGCGGAAATGACCAGTTTAGGGGTTCCGGTTCCGCCGGGATTCACCATCTCAACACAGACCTGTCACGACTATAACGCTCTTGGCAAAAAATGGCCCAAGGGTCTGAAAGAAGAAGTCGCCAAGAATGTTGCCAAGCTCGAACGCGCGATGAAGGCCAAGTTCGGCGATCCGAAGAAGCCCCTGCTGGTATCGGTTCGTTCCGGTGCGGCCGTTTCGATGCCGGGCATGATGGACACCGTGCTGAACCTCGGTCTCAATGACGACGTCGTCGCTGGTATTATCGAAAAGACCGGCAACGCTCGTTTCGCTTATGACATCTATCGTCGTTTCATCGATATGTTCGGTGATGTGGTTATGGGTTGTCACCATGAGCATTTTGAAGCAGCCATCCACAAGGCCAAGGTCAAAGCCGGGGTTGAGAATGACAACGAACTGTCTGCTGACCAGCTGAAGGCTGTTGTTGAAGACTACAAGAAGATCTACAAGAAGGATGTTGGCGAAATGTTCCCGCAGGATCCCATGGATCAGCTGGCACACTCGATCAACGCGGTCTTCGGCAGCTGGGACGCCCCCCGGGCGATCCGCTACCGCCAGATGGAAAACATCACCGGCCTGCTGGGTACGGCGGTCAATGTCCAGGCGATGGTCTTCGGCAACATGGGCGACGACTGCGGTACAGGCGTTTGCTTCACCCGTAATCCCAGTACCGGTAAGAAAGAATTCTACGGCGAGTACCTCATCAACGCACAGGGTGAAGATGTCGTGGCCGGTATCCGCACCCCGCAAGACCTCAAGCATCTGAAAAAGGACATGCCCAAGGCCTACAAAGAGCTGACCGGCCTGATGACCAAGCTCGAAAAGCATTACAAAGATATGCAAGACATGGAATTCACCATTCAGGAAAAAGTCCTGTACATCCTGCAGACCCGTAACGGCAAACGTACCGCAGAAGCAGCGATCACTAACGCCGTTGACATGGTCAAAGAACGAATGATCAAGCCCGAAGAAGCCGTCATGCGTGTGACACCGGAACAAATGGACCGTTTACTGCACCCGCATTTTGACCCCAAAGCAGCTCGCAATGTCATCGCCACCGGTCTTCCCGCTTCTCCGGGTGCGGCAGTAGGTCAGGTTGTCTTTGATGCCGATGTGGCTGAGCAATGGGCCAAAGCAGGCAAGACCGTTATCCTGGTTCGTATCGAAACCAGCCCCGAAGACATCGGCGGTATGGATGCAGCCATCGGTATCCTGACCCAGCGCGGCGGCATGACCTCTCACGCAGCCGTTGTTGCCCGCGGTATGGGCAAGTGCTGTGTTGCCGGTGCTGGCGATGTTGTGATCAACTATAAAAAGAAATGCTTCACCGTTGGTAGGACCACGGTTAAGCAAGGCGACTTCATCAGCCTCGAAGGCACGGAAGGCCAGGTTATTCTTGGGAAGGTTTCGACCGTTGAGCCGAAACTGTCCGGTTCGTTCGGCCAGTTCCTGAAGATGTGCGACAAGATCCGCACCCTCGGTATCCGTACCAATGCTGACACCCCGGGCGACAGCAAGCGTGCCCGTGACTTCGGCGCTGAAGGCATCGGCCTGACACGTACCGAACACATGTTCTTCGAAGGCGAACGCATCTGGCCTGTCCGTGAGATGATCCTCGCGGCCGATGACTATGCAGCCCTGCTGACGGGTCTGGCTGATACAGAAGACAAAAAGGAAGCCGCCGCACTGAAGAAACAATACGGTCCTGCGAAGAAGCAGTTCGAAGGCGCACTGAAGAAACTGCTGCCGTATCAGCGTAAAGACTTCGTGGGTATCTTCAAAGCCATGGCCGGCCTGCCGGTCACCGTTCGCCTGTTGGATCCCCCGCTGCATGAGTTCCTGCCGCAGGAAGCATCCAACCAGAAAGAAATGGCCAAACGCCTGAAGATTACTCCCAAGCAGGTCCAGGAACAGGTCGAAGCACTGCACGAGTTCAACCCGATGCTCGGTCACCGTGGTTGCCGTTTGGCAGTAACCTATCCGGCCATCTACCGCATGCAGGCACGTGCCATCATTGAAGCGGCTCTGAAGGTCAAGAAGACCGGCAAGAAGGTTCTGCCGGAAATCATGATCCCGCTGATCGGTTCTGTTAAGGAACTGGCGATTGTTAAGGCCGATGTCATCGACGAAATCGAAAAGGTCTTCAAGGAAAAGAAATCCAAGATGCCTTATATGGTTGGTACGATGATCGAGATCCCGCGTGCGGCGCTGACCGCTGATGAAGTGGCAACCGAAGCAGAATTCTTCAGCTTCGGCACCAACGACCTGACGCAGATGGCCATGGGCTTTAGCCGTGACGATGCCGGCAAGTTCCTCGGCGAATACGTCAAACAGGGTATCTATGCAGTTGACCCGTTCCAGGCACTGGACCAGAATGGTGTTGGCAAGCTCGTTGAGGTGGGTATCGCACTGGGTCGGACCACCAATCCGAAGCTGAAAGTCGGTATCTGCGGCGAGCATGGCGGCGAACCGAGCAGCATCGAGTTCTGCCACAGAGTCGGCATGAACTATGTCAGCTGCTCTCCGTTCCGCGTGCCGATCGCACGACTGGCCGCCGCACAGGCCGCCATCACGAACAAGTAATACCCTTATAGGGTAATAAATGATCGCGTGATGAAGTCGAAAGACTTTTGATAAGCTACATAACCGCGTATCACACATGTTTGTCCATTGGACGGATATGGGGTTTGTTCAACCAAATGCAACACCAAAGGGTGTGTCCGAAAAAGGGCGCACCCTTTTTTAATTGGATATTGTCAATTGTAGATTGTATAATGCCGGCATGGTACGAAGTGCGGATACATCGCAAGCAGCCGAGCTAATGCAGATCGAAACCCTGCATAGGATGGGGTTATCCGGTCGTGCCGCACTAACATTTCAGCTTTGTGACAATCTTCGGCATATCACAAAAGCAGGCATCCGCCATCGCCATCCCGACTATTCGGAACAGCAGGTCACACAGGCCTACTTGCACCTGATTCTTGAGCCGGAACTGTTTGAGCAGATTTTTCCGAATAGCGAGATTTCAGCATGACCGACCAAAACGCATTTCTTGAGCGAATCATCAAGGCGCTTGGACATGCAAATATTCCCTATATGATCTCCGGCTCTATCGGCAGCAGTTTTCACGGCCTGCCGCGTGCAACCAATGATACAGACATTGTCATTGACCCAACAGCACAACAAATAGCTGCTTTCATTGAATCATTAGGAGCAGATTTCTATGTCAGCAAAGATGCGGCCCAACAGGCGATTAAAAATCGTTCAATGTTCAATGTGATCGATATTCAACTCGGTCATAAAGCGGATTTGATTATTCGCAAAGACCGGCTCTACAGTCAACAGGAATTTTCAAGACGAGCTAAAACAAGTTTTCTGGGAATTGATGTTTACGTCCTCTCGCCGGAAGATTCCATTTTGAGCAAACTCGAATGGAGCAAAGGCCGCCAGTCAGAAACGCAATATAAAGACGCCCTGGGTGTTTTGATAACCCAAAAAGACTCGTTGGATTTTGACTACATAAAGAAATGGGCGATTGAATTAGGAATTGATGACGCTCTGAATAATCTTCTCGAAGAAGCGGGTCTCTAAACCCAGAGAACATTATACAATCTACAATTGTAAAATGGGCAAAAGATGGAAGAAAAGAAGAAATTTATTAATCCTCTTACATGGGCATGGCTTGTTCTTCTTCTGATTGGAATTGCTTATATCATAGCATGGATTATTAACGCTCTTACTCAAATATTTGAGCACAACAACATTTTTGACAATTTTCCTTTGTTTAGAACTTTGGTTTCAACATTACTCTTTATCTTTTATGCACTTTCATTTGTAATTTTTATTGGAAGTTCAGTCTCCTTGTTCCGCTTGATTATTAAGAAGGTAAGTACGAAAAAGCCTTATGTGTACGTAATTATTTCCATGGCAGGGAGTATATTTATATTTGGCGCTTTATTTATGAATTTTAGATGCAGGACTTTGCCCAGAGGATACTTGTGCCGTGGTGGATTGGATTATTTGAGCGAATGCTTTTTAGAGACTTTCAAAAGAAATGACATTAATTACCAAAAAATGAATTGGTGCGATTCATTAAAATCTTGTTTCGGAGAAGATGACAGTTGTGTATATTTATGCCCCATGGACAAAACCGGCCCATGCAGTTATGCGATGAATGAGAACATCCCGGCGGATGCGGGTGAGTTACCGGGCGATTTGGTGTTGCTGTTTGAAAGCGCTCCCGGTTGGAACCAGGTCGGCGGGGCCGATGATGTCGTCACCGACCGACACGGCAAACCCGGCGCCAACATCGCCTTCGCGGACGGCCATGTCGAATTCGTCAAAGCTGAAGACATCCCCATCCTCCGTTGGACCGTGGACGAATAGAAGATCAAGGCGGAAGCGATCTATTGCATCGGGGGAAAATCAGCAAGGAGTTTGGCAACTGTTTCATCCACTTTT
>CALKKA010000047.1 GCA_937995495.1 uncultured Phycisphaerae bacterium | reverse complement strand
CCATAATTAACTATCCAGATCATTAACATCAGTTACTGAAATGGATACTAACGCCGGGCTAATCACTTTTCAAACTGTACAGGAAAATTTTGGGGTAGAACTCAAAGTGAGAGAAAAAGTACGCCAAAAAGTACGCCATTGGGTATAAATGAGATAGGAGAAAAGAGAAATAAGAAATGCATAAGTCTCTATAATAATAGGACTTAATCATGCCCAGGAGAGGATTTGAACCTCCACGGGGTATTAACCCCACTAGGCCCTCAACCTAGCGCGTCTGCCAATTCCGCCACCTGGGCATTAAGGAACGCGATTTTACCGAAAATCCTCCTTTTGGCAACCCTTTTCTTGCTTCAAAGTAAAATTAGGTGTTTATGTCTCGAATTCTGAAGTAATCATTGATTTAGGCGACAATTTTATAGTATAATTAATTCACAAAGCACGTTTTTTAGTAAATTTTGGGGATTATATGCAAAAGGCAGGCATTGTTGTAATCTTACTGTTGGTTTGTAGTCTCATCGCGGGATGCAACTGCAATTGTATGAGCGAAACTTCCTGTACACCGCCGGAGGATTCGGCTTCGGCGTCTTTGGAGAGTTCGGTTGACGTGGGTGTTTCTTCAGGGACTGTTGTCCAGTAAGCAGGTGGACTGGATTAGGTAAAAAAAAGCATGGGAGCATACTCCCACGCTTTCTGTTATTGTTAGCTGAGGCAAGACGCCTCGCTTACTCTTTGTTCAACTCTTTGTCTTTATAGTACTTGGTACCGGTACCCATGGCCTGCAAGGCCAGCCCCGACTCTGTTATCGAATAAACCTTAACCTGGCCCAAAGCTCCTTCGCCGCTGGCTGCGCCGCCTTTATCGCCGGCTTTGGCCGCTGCGTCGGCATGGCCGCCAAATGTCCAACCACTGTCAACAAACTGATCCATCGTTTCCTTCGTATTGAAAACCATCACCTGTCGAAAATCTTTAACGCCGACGCCAAAGCCGACACCGCCGGAGCCCATCTTCATATAGGTTTTTTCTCCGGTTTCATTATCCACAACCACACCGTATCCACCGCTGACGCCAACGAAAATTATGTTGACATTGGCATTGCTAAATGCCGCATAACCAGCCGCCTCTTTGATCTCATCTTTTGTCGCCGGTTTTTCCGTGTAGATTTGCTGGAGCGTCTCGTCTGCCATGGTGTCAATCGCCTGGATCTTCTCATCAGTCGTCAGTTTGCCCCCCGGGCTGCATCCGGTCAGAGCTAAAGTCAGTACCAACAGTGTTAACAGAGTCGCTTTCTTCTTCACGGCTTTTCTCCTAAATTAAAATGTACAATCAAATATCCAATGCTTCTGTTACAGCGTGGGCTGGTTTAGATCATCATCCACCCAGTACCGTGTCCCGCTAACCGTTGCTTGCAGCGCCAGGCCGCTTTCAGTCAGGGTATAGATTATGATATTTTTTCCAAGTGTACCGTCCGCGCCGAGATCGCCGCCAGTTCGAGTCGTTTTGGCGGTTGCGTCTGCTTGTCCGCCGACCCCCCAACCGCTTCCGACAAAATCAGTAAGGGCTTGACGGGTTTTGAAGATCACTACCTGCCGATAATCCTTGGCACCGAGACCGATGCCGACACCACCGGAACTAACCTTCATATAGGTTTTGCGTCCAGTCGTTTTGTCCACGGCAACACCATAACCGCCGCCACCCCCCACGAAAATAATATGAACACCCGCGTTGCTGAATACAGCGTATCCAGCAGATTCGGCGACCTCCTGTCGCGTCGAGGGTCGTTCGATATATAACCGTTCCAAGTTCTGGTCAGCCATATCATCGATCATCTGCTGGCGCTCAGAAAGCGTGTATTTTTTTGCACTGGGCCCGCACCCGGAGCCGATTAGGATAATTGAGACCAGTCCCAAGAGGATTGCAGTCTGTTTCATGATTTTACTCCCTTTTACACTGATCATGATTCATAAGTTTACATTAATGCGCGGTTTCAAAATTCTGCGGCTGCCATTTTTAACTCTACTCGCCGAATTTCTTACCCTTAAGGGTATAAGAATCACCATTCCTTTGGAAACCTTGTTCAACACTGCACCTGAAAATATCCATTGAGCCGGTAGAAATCAAGATGTATTTGAGAAGATATGGCAGATATTGCTGCCAAAACGGATTCAGAAGTGGCATTTTGTTATATGGGAGTGAAGGAAAAATGAGCGGTTAAGGCCCATTCTTAAGGATTTTTGGCTCTCACCCAAATAAGTTTGTTAACCACATCAGCAAATGCCACTTAAGTCCTTTCTATTAATAGCCTTAACGATCTATCGCGGCCCGCTGAAATCGGTGTTTTCATTCATCGCTTTTCCGGGCATCCGTAAAATGCACTCGTCACAGCAATCACTGATACCCTTCAGAGCAGTAAAATCCCGCGAGCAGGGTCGTAACTTACGGTCAATGAACGACATAGCCGCGACCTAACGGCAATTTTCAATCGCGATCACTCTCAAAAGGCTCAAACCTTCCTATTTACTGAAAAATGGGTTCGTTTCGTAATATTGCGATATTTACGCCTAATCGCCGATTTCCTATGACAACAAGTCTCCACGACGCGTTATTTCCCTATTTTATCAAATGGGTTCGTTTGGTAATTTTCTATTTTGGGTGTTGGATTTCATCTATCTGACCCTGATCAGGACTGGTCTGAACCAACCCAATTCCACTGGAACCCGCTTCACCGCCATAAAATAACTGTCACATTTTTTGAAACTTCCAAAAAATATATCTCACGGGCCAGTATACCTCCCCTGTCTTTTGGGGGCAAGCCCCCTGCGTCAATTCGTCATGAAAATTTAACCACGTGTTGACACTTTTTACCGACTTTATTGGAGTTGAACCGTATTTTAAAGAATAATCTTGAAAAGTTAGCCAAAGCTAACTATATTAAACAGTCTTAACATTTGGAAAATGTATGGCTATCAAGGTGTCTGAAAAACTAAGTGCTTCGTTAGAGGATTATCTCGAGGCGATCTATCATCTTACCGCCGGGCAGGGTGTTGCACGCAGTAAGGATATCGCCGAGGCGATGGCGGTGTCGCGTGCATCAGTGACCGGTGCTCTTCGATCGCTGTCAGAAAAGGAATTGGTTAATTATAAACCCTATGGATATATAACGTTAACGAAGAAAGGGCAACGGATTGCAAGGCGGGTCGCCCACCGACATGAAATCCTTACCCGTTTCTTTGAGGGTCTTTTGGGGGCCAAAGCGTCAACCGCCCAAGCCGCCGCGTGTCGTGCTGAACACACGCTGGGCTCAGAAATTACCGCTCGACTGATGGCGTTTATTGATTTCGTTTCCAAGACCCAGGACGAGGGTTTGGATATCGCACAGCAGTTTCAGAATTATTGGCTCACTGAAGGTCAGGATCAGGAATAAATGGAAAAATCTAACGTACAACCTCTGGATAAAATTCCCGCAGGTACCGCGGCACAGATCGTTTCAATTGAAGCGGGCACCGGCCTAAAGAATCGTCTTGCGTCGATGGGATTGCTGGTGGATGTAGGTGTCCGGGTCATTCGCAATGACGGAGCGGGACAAATTATCATCCATGTGAAGAATTCCAAAGTGATTCTGGGTCGGGGTATGAGTCATAAAATATTTGTCATTAGGGTTTAACTTTATCATTAGATTCCAAATCGGAGTAATCTGTGGCATCTTCTAAAACGCTTCAAAATCTGACCGTCGCTCTTGCGGGAAATCCTAACAGCGGCAAAACAACGGTTTTCAATGCACTGGTTGGAACGCGGCACCGTGTGGCCAATTATCCCGGTGTGACCGTTGAGAAAAAAGAGGGGCGCTGCCATCACAGTGGCCATGAGCTTAATTTCGTGGATCTGCCGGGAACCTACAGCCTGACGGCCTATTCGACAGAAGAATTGGTCGCCCGACATTTCATTTTGGATGGACAGGCCGATGTTGTGGTGGATATTTTAGATGCATCCAATATTGAACGGCACTTATACCTGGCCACCCAGTTAATGGAGATGCAGGTTCCGCTGGTGCTGGCGTTCAATATGAGCGATGTGGCTCGGGCCAAAGGCTTGGAATTTGATCTGAAGAAATTGGAGATTCTGTTGGGGGTGCGAATCGTACCGATGGTGGCCAGCAAACGTGAAGGTGTTAATGAGTTATTAGATGCGATTATTGAAACCATTGAATCCCCGCAGCTAACACCAACATCGTTGCAATATGGTGATGAGGTGGAGGAGGAGTTGTCTCTTATCGGGAGAGCGATCGCTGAACATCCTGAAGTGGTCGGGGCTCAATATCCACCGCGATGGATCGCACTCAAATTGCTCGAAGGAGATAAGGAAGCTCTGGGATGGATCCAGGATGCAGCGATTCAGGAAGTTATTAACAAAAGCCGTGAGCACTTGAAAGAAATCTTTGGTGATAATGCGGATATTATTATCGCCGATCGGCGGTATGGGTTTATCTCCGGGGCCTGTCAAGAGACGGTCAAGGATACCGTGCAGGCCCGGCACGATATCAGTGATATGATCGATCGGTTCTTGACCAACCGATACGTGGGACTGCCGATCTTTGGCGGGCTGATGTTCTTGGTATTTTATCTGACTTTTACCATTGGTGCATACCCGATGGGTTGGTTGGAGAGTCTGTTTGGCTGGCTGGGGGCGGGGATTTACAATGCCTGGCCGCAGGATTTTTTGCTGTGGATGCGATCGCTGATCGTCGATGGGATCATCGGCGGCGTCGGAGGCGTGGTGATCTTCCTGCCGAATATTCTGATGCTGTTTTTAGGAATCGCAATTCTGGAAGACACCGGCTATATGGCTCGAGCGGCCTTTGTGATGGATCGCATCATGCATAAGATCGGTCTGCACGGCAAGAGTTTTATTCCGATGTTGATCGGATTCGGCTGTTCGGTGCCGGCGATCATGGCGACGCGGATTCTCGAGAACCGCCGTAATCGATTAGCGACGATGCTGGTGATTCCGCTGATCAGCTGCGGGGCACGTATCCCGATCTACACTCTTTTTGTGGCGGCATTCTTTCCGGAGCATATGCAGGGGCCGATGATGTGGCTGATTTATGTCATTGGTATCCTGCTGGCGATCGCGTGCATACAACTGCTGCGAAAGACCCTCTTGAAGGGCGAGACCGTTCCCTTTGTCATGGAACTGCCGCCGTACCGGATGCCCACATGGCGTGGTCTGCTGATTCATATGTGGGGGCGGGGGTGGATGTATTTGAAAAAGGCCGGGACTGTGATCCTTCTGATTTCGATTATTTTGTGGGTGGCGATGAGCTATCCCAAACCAGCCGAATCACGATTGGCCGGGCTTGATGAACTGCAGCAGCAAAATGTGACGTTGCAGCATTCTGTAGCGGGGCACATCGGCAGGACGATAGAACCGGCACTGGAACCCTTGGGCTTTGACTGGAAGATCGGGACCGCACTGATTGGAGCGTCTGCCGCGAAAGAAGTGTTTGTTTCACAGCTTTCGATTATCTATTCATTAGGTGACAGCGAGGAAAGCGTCGATGCACTGCGGCGCCATCTGCGGGAAGACTATTCGCCCTTACAGGGCTTTTGTGTCATGCTGTTTTGCCTGATCACTGCACCCTGTGTGGCGACGGTGGCCATCACACGAAAAGAGTCGGGCTCATGGAAATGGGCGGCCTTTCAATACTTTGGCCTGACGGTATTAGCCTATGTGGTGACGCTGGTGGTTTATCAATCAGGACGATTGATACTGGGGTAATACTTAGGGGCTGTAGTAGCGGCTGTCATAATCCAGCCAAAGCTGGGCAAAGATCGAAAAGTCGAATAGATCAACAGTTCCATCCCCTCCGGCAGGAGCGATGTCTGCGTCAGCGCCGCCTTGGAGCCAGTCAGACAGTAGTGTTATCAAGTCCAGATCATTGACCACGTAGTCAACATTGAAGTCTGCTAGCAGCGGCGGCAAAACTTCAAACGCCAGAGCATAGTTAGCAGATTCAGTGCCGGATTGATTGATCACTCGAACTTGATAGTTGCCTGTCTTGCTTAGCAGCAGGTCAACCTTTTCAAGATTGTCAACGCTCGAAGCAGCAGGTGAAATCAAAATTCCATCCGGATCGCGAATCTCAAGGTCAAGGTTAGCGAAAAAAGCCTCTAATTCATCTGGCTCAATAACTCCAGGCTGAGAAAAAGGTAATATGCTGTCACTCCAAACAACTCTTCGGTTCCATGTTAGTGTCACGAGCAGGCGTTCATTTTTGATGCCCTGAACTGTATAGTTGTCCTGTTGTGAAGTCCCGACGATATCATAGGCCCATCCCTTTGCGTTCGTTGTGGAGCTGGAAGGAATAATTTTGGGACTGCTTAAAATTTCATGTGCACGATATGCATCGATCCGCCCGTAGCCGCGATCGGTGTCCCATGTTTGAAGGGGTGTGGCATTACCACTCTTATCTTGAATATTTGGAAAGGTTGAATTGACAATAACGGCTTTGATGAGTTCATCTTGATTGTCGTCCGTATCCGGTGTTGTGTCCGCATAGCTTAACAATACCGCCGCAACACCACCGGTGTGTGGAACGGACCAGCTTGTTTGTCCGCCGCTGCTTGGGCTTGCGTTAGCCCAGGAAATATCACTGCTGGCGGTGGGGGCCCATTGATTTTCAGACGGTGCCACAAGGTCGGGTTTTTGGCGAGCATCGCTTGTGGGACCGGAATTACTTGTACTCCCAACTTTGTAATAAATGTCATTGGGGTCTCTAAGGAGACCGCCTGTGGTAATGCTGTTATAGGTATCTCCAAAAACGGTGACATTGGAAGCATAATTTCCCGTTGCCGTTGCAAAGACAAGGTTGTGCTCATAGGCAAAATAATCATAGATTAGCGACCAAAGACTATCTCCATTTGCCGTATCTGAAAGCTGGATTCCCGTAACGATAACTTTACACTGATTATTTAGCGCTTCGTCAAGTGCGTTCTGTATCCAGGATGAGTCTATGACAAGGTTAGGGTCTGTTACACTACGCGGTCGGGTTACCTTAAAACTGTACAGTTCCACATCCGGTGCGGCCCCCTTGTCATTTGGATACGATGCTCCGCCCCGGCTGCAAATAATGCCCCCGACGGAAGTATCGTGACTGCTTGGTACATAATTATTCTGATCCGTTGCGTCATACCAGTTATTGGAGTTGATCCCGGCGAATGCTTCATGAGTTAAGCGGGCATGGTCTTGAGAGATCAGTCCCACAGCTATTCCCTGTCCGGTAAACCCAAGTGCATGAACATCCTGAACGTTGGAGCCATTGGGGCCGGTGGATTCCTGAAGGGCAAACGAGAAAGCTGGCAGCAGTGTGCAGAAAAACAGCATAGTTGCACGGAGTCCACGTCTTTCTGCTGAATAAAGAAAGTGTTTTTTCATCACCAACCCAATTTTAATATAACGATGTCGCCATTTTAGCAAAATTTGGCATGAAAAACAAGGTTTTGGTTGTAAGCCTATGCTGAATAAGAGGTTGTGTTCTAATTAGTGGAAAGTTCTTCCATCAGCTCAAATGCCAAGCCGTAGTCCCGGTTTTTGGCAGGGGAAGGGTTTTTCAAGACAATCGTATAGTGACCGTCCTCTTTAAGGACCTGGTCTGTTTTGATCAGGTTGTTTCGTCCGGCCGTTTCAAAGGCCAGCATCTTGCCCGATGGAGAGAGCACTTTCAGATCAAGATAGAAACGATTCGGCTCTTCAAAAAATTTATTGCCGACTTTTTCCAGCTTTCGATGCCAGGTGACCGTCACCACCAGCCGCTGCCCCTTTTTTCCCTGAATCGTGTATTCGTGCGTTTGCTTTTCGTCCATCACACCATACGCCCAGCCCCTGTCTTGTTGGGCCGGCGTATTTCGAACCAGCGGCTTAGCTGTCAGTATTTCGTAAGCCCTCAACGCGTCCAGTTTCCCATATCCACTATCCATTTTCCACTGCGTGATCGAATCAGC
>CALKKA010000046.1 GCA_937995495.1 uncultured Phycisphaerae bacterium | reverse complement strand
CTCAAGGACTGTATGGATCGTGACAGCAAGGCGTTCAACAAGCGGGTTCACGACAGGATCGTGAAAATGGGCAAGCGGCTGAACACATTTGCTGATGAGCTTGAAAGCAAGTACGGCGTGCCGATCATTAACCGGCGGATTTCGATCACGCCGGCGTCGATCCTGCTGGAACCGCTGCCGAAGACGATTCCAACAGTGGTCAAGTTTGCCAAAACGCTCGACTCGGCAGCGAAAAAAGCGGGCATCGATTTCATCGGGGGATTTGGCGGACTGATCCAAAAAGGCATGACTGCTTCCGATGAAAATCTTTTGCGGGCGATCCCCAAAGCATTGAGCCAAACGCAGCGGGTGTGCAGCTTTTTCAACCTGGGTTCGACGCTGGCTGGGTTGAACATGACGGCCATCGAACGGGTCGGGCATGTGCTCAAAGAACTGGCCGGAATGAGTCAAAATGGAATCGGTTGTGCCAAGATGGTCGTTTTTGCCAATGCTCCGGAAGATAATCCCTTTATGGCGGGGGCTCACCACGGTGTGGGCGAACCGGACTATTCCCTGAACATCGGTATTTCCGGCCCCGGCGTGGTGCGGGCTGTGGTCGCCAAGAATCCGGACTGCGACCTGACAGCGCTTTCAGAAGTCATCAAGCGGACGGTGTTTAAGATCACCCGTGCCGGCGAGTTGGTCGGGCGTGAGATGGCAGATCTCATGGATGTCGATTTTGGGATCGTGGATGTTTCACTGGCCTCAACAACAGCAGTGGGTGATTCGGTGGCTGAGATCATCGAAGCGATGGGCGTCAGCCAGATGGGGCGACCCGGGTCGACGGCGGCGCTGGCACTGCTGATCGATGCGGTTAAGAAAGGCGGAGCAATGGCCTCTGGAAATGTGGGGGGGTTGAGCGGGACATTTATCCCGGTCAGTGAAGACTTGGGCATGATCCGGGCGGTACAGGAGGGCTCGCTGACGCTGGATAAACTTGAAGCGCTCACGAGCGTCTGTTCGGTCGGGCTGGATATGTTTGCGGTTCCGGGTGAGACGCCCGCTGATGTACTCTCGGCCATCATTGCCGATGAGCTTGCGATCGGAATGGCAAATAATAAGACCACCGGCGTGCGGGTGATTCCTGTGCCGAACATGCAAGAGGGCGATAGGGTTCACTTTGGCGGCCTGCTGGGCTCGGCGCCGATTATGCATGTGCCCCGTGAGGCATCACGGATATTTATTGAGAGAAAAGGCAGGATACCGGCTCCCATCAAGGCGCTCAGGAATTAATCCTATTCAAAAGGATAGGTTAAGCCCCACTGTGACCGAAGGGCATCCATTGTTTCAGTGATCGCTAAAGTTTCGTCGAGACTCATCAGTTCGCACTGTGTTTTTCCGGCATCGAGCGAGTCTTGGACGGCCATGATCTGGTAAATGAATCCATTTTTACAAGTTTCAGCGCTGATTTTTTTTTCGGTTCCATTATTAAGTTTAAGTGAGTAATCACTTCCTGCGGTCCAGCCTGAGTGGAGTTTGATCGAACCTTCTGTGCCGACAATGAGAGCCTCTCTGGGCCCTTCTAAGTCAAGTGCCTGGAAGAGGACTGCAACCTTAGCATTTTCGTACTCAAGAATAACGGTCGAACGCTCATCGACTCCCGTTTCGGCTATTTTAACGGTGGATAAAATAGTGTTTGGCTTGCCAAAGATCATAGACGCCAAAGCGATGCAATAGACACCGAGGTCCAGCAATGCACCGCCCGCAAGATCTGGATTGTACGTTCGGTGTTTCGGGTCATAATCAAACTTGACGCCAAAGTCTGCATAGAGTAATTGAGGGTCGCCGATCGTTCCATCTTCGATGATGTCTCTCACTTCAGTCATCATCGGTAAAAAGCGTGTCCACATCGCTTCCATGAGAAAGACGGTGTTGTCCTGTGCTGCGCTTATCATCTGCTCGACCTGTGAACGATTGACGGCCATTGGCTTTTCACAGAGGACATGCTTTTGGGCCTTGAGAGCATCCAGAGCATTGTTACAATGAAAATTGTGTGGTGTGGCAATATAGACGATATCAACCGCCTCGCTTGAAAATAACTTCCCATAGCCTTCATGGATATCCGGAATGGAATATTTTTTTGCAAATTCTTTAGCGCGTTGTGCGTTTGTTGAGGCAATGGCCTGGAGTTTTGCATTTTCGACGCGTCTCAACGCATCCGCGAATTTGTGTGCGATATGGCCCGCTCCAATAATCCCCCACCGATATCGTTTGCCCATCGTCAAACTCCTTTCGTGGAAATTGTAATTATTATTTTACGGCTTCTACTCGTATGGGCAGGTTGGCTGTGGCCACCTTTCCTGAGGGGTCATGGACATAGGCAAATATTCGATAATTGCCAGCCCTGGCCGGCATGTGGATAATGACATTGTCCGATTTTGATGAAACGATTGCTTCGTCGATAGGCGAAATCCTTTCTTCCCAGTCACCGCCGGTGCTGGGGTTGTCGGATTCATCTTGGCGAAGGTCCCACTTGATTTTCAACTCATCGCCATCAGGGTCAGACGCCTGAACTCTGAACATGGCCTCGCTCGAAGGCGCATAAATATGCAGTTTCTTATTGCCGGGGTTGTAAATCTTCTTGTTTCCGATTGTTGGTGCCTTGTTCTGCGGCCAATCTCCGGTCCACAAGACGGTCATGGTGTCGACGATCTCTGTAGGGCTGCCGTCTTCCAAGAACAGATTGAACCAG
>CALKKA010000045.1 GCA_937995495.1 uncultured Phycisphaerae bacterium | reverse complement strand
CTGCTTCAGCGTAATCGGTCGCCCGACAATTGAATAGGCATTGGGAGCATTCACATTACCAGCAACCCAAAACTCACCCACCAGGTCACGCGGCACGGTAATTCTGTCTGCCGGTTGAATAACAATGTTGTAACGGGGGTCGCCTGACAACAGCTTATCTACCGGAATACTGATGACGCGTGTTATCGATTCGGAATGACCCAAATCAGATAAGCCAAAGTCAGACCGAACTTGCTGCTCCGAGGACTTTCGATCGCTGCTGAATTGTTCGGGTTCTAAAAGCTCGGGTTGCAGACCTGAGGGTGCTGCTTGTGCCTCCACTTCAATCGCTTTCCACTGCCCCTCTTCAAAAACCCACTCGATGCGTGAACTCGATTGACCTGACGAAACGGGTTCAATCGTGTCCGTCACATCAGTCGGTTGATCCATTGGATCAATTCCCTCAGGCGCGGCTAATAATTCAAGCTCATCGCGTGTTGCCATCTCTGCCGTCGTAAAGAGGCGGTCACTTGGATGCGTTTGATCACTCGGAGTAATCATCTCAAGCATCTCCTCTTCGGCGTTCATTTGTCCGGGTTCGGAGGGGCTAAGATCGGTTTTCGGCAATGTATCAAACGATTGAAAATCATTTGATTTTACATCACGCGATACATAGACGTAACTCACATTAAAATCGCCTATGCCGCCGGCCAGTGCAATCGCGTCTGTCAAGCGAATCGGATACCGCGGCATCTGGAATCGAGCGGATTGAGCCACCCCCTGCCCGACGATCGAAAACAACCGCCGCTCCGAATTCAACAGTGTAACGGTAACGGACGGATCCTTGAGGATGTTCGGTGAGAGGATGCTGACGATTTCACGTTCCAATTCAGCCTCTGTCAGCCCTTCGGCCATGACAATGCCGACATCAGGAATTGAAACGCGGCCGGACTCGGTTACGATAAACTGGTTTTGATAATCTATGTTCTCGTTGTAAAGTTCAAAGATGGAAACGCGAATGGTATCGCCAGCACTGAAAACATAATCCGGCTCATACGGCAAGAGGTCTTCCGGGTTGGGTTCTTCGGCGCCTTCATAGGTCGGCGTCGGTTCGTCAGCCACTCCCAGGGTGTCCAGAATAACACTGACCGTCGGAGTCGGCTCAAAGCGTCCCAACTGCGTTGGATCTATGGCATCGTTGTAACAACCGCCAATCCCAAGTAGCAGGCCGACACTTACAATCCAGTAAAAGCTTTTGTTTGTCATGGTCTCAAAATCCACATAATATCAAGATGCTTTCATCCGAAATTCAAGCGGAACCTGCCGCCTGAAAACGGAAATCTGTTCCTTAATCGGTCAAATTTTAGCATCTCTTTACCTATAATTTCGATGAATACGGGTCTAAAATCAATAAAAACACAGGTCACATGGGCGGTCTATTCTTGCGAGAAAATCGAATCGGTGTTTACAGTACTGATAAGCCGCGCAGCGTGCAAAAAAATGCAAGACGCGACCGGAGTACAAATAAAATATCCTTGGAATAAAAAACCATCACCCTGACACAAACTCCTGCTGCAAATTAAACTTAGAAAAACACGTTAGCTATACTGTTTTTTTCCTGACAATGTTCAAAAAAAATCAACTCATCTGAAATATAATGAATCATTCATCGAAGCTCTCCTGCGTCTGAGCACTCTTGATGTCTTTGTAGTCAAACCGGATCATCAATTCCTTTGAGGCAATGCCGTTTCGAATATCAAACACATCGATCATCCGCGGAAGGCGTCTTGATATCTCTTTGCTATATCGCAGGTTATAATTGTCAATCCACCAGGACAAGCCCTCCTGCTCATCTTCCAACAAAACCTTCTCGATCCGTTTGGTCTCCAGTGAACGAAGAAGCGTCAGCTTAACATCGCTGGGCCATTGAGGCGTCAGCGGCGTGTACCACCGGCCTTCGATCTTGATATTTTCAGCAGCGGCCATGGATCCGGTATCCAGCAACCCGCCGCCGGCACAAAAGCTATAGAACACAGCCATGGCGAGATTCTTTGTCCCGAACGAATTGGGAAGGTCCGATAGTCGAGGCTGTCCCAGGCCTGTTGACTCATAGTTTTCCTTCAGCAGTGAACACTGAACTGTACCTCCCGGCTCGGTTGAAACTGCCTGAAAAAAACCCGCTGACGGATTATACCCATGCTGCTGCCGGGTAATATAAGCCGAAGCGTTCGATTTGTAATAATGAACAATACAGTCCGCTGTAATCGTAGCCACACCATCAACAGACTCCTCCTGAATTGCCTGCTGACTCTGACTGCACCCCGTCAGAAAAAGAACAGCGGCAACGCTTAAAGCGATCAGCAAAGAAACCGAATATTTCATGATTCGCCCCATTTTCAACATTAATAATAGCGTTTTAAAAAAAACAAAAAAACCCGGCCCCGCACTATGGTGCAGGGCCGAGTCTGGATTACAAATTAGCATTCGCAGTCAAGATTTGCCAGTTGGTTCATCAAGGACTGCTTTCTGGCAACATCCTTCTTGGACAGCTCGATCAGCTTTTCAGCGACTTCCGGTTTGGACTTGGTCAGCGACCGGAAACGGTTCTGGCCCAGAGCAAACTCAGCGAAGTCCAACGTCGGCGCCTTGGAATCCATCTGCAGCGGATTCTTGCCGGTGCCAGCCAGACGCGGGTCAAAGCGGTACAGCGGCCAGTGACCACAGGCAACCGCCTTCTTCTGTTCATTCAAACCGGTCGCCATGTTGATCCCATGAGCGATACAGTGCGTGTATGACAGGATCAGTGACGGGCCGTCATAGCTTTCGGCTTCCGCGATCGCCTTGACCGCCTGGTTCGGATTGGCGCCAATCGCAATCGACGCGACATAGATGCCGCCGTAGCTCATCGCGATCAGACCCATGTCTTTCTTCGGCATCTTCTTGCCGGCGGCAGCGAACTGAGCAACCGCCGCACGCGGTGTCGACTTGGACATCTGGCCACCGGTGTTGGAGTACACTTCGGTATCCAGTACGAGGACATTCACATTCTCGCCGCTGGCCAATACATGGTCCAGTCCGCCGTAGCCAATGTCATAGGCCCAGCCGTCACCACCGACGATCCAGACACTCTTCTTAACGAGGTAGTCGGCCACGGTCAGCAGCTGGTCGCAGGCATCGCACTTCGCACTGCCCTTGCAGGCTGCCTTAACCTTTTTGACGCGTGCCCGCTGTGCTTCGATGCCGGGCTGTGTCGACTGGTCGGCGTTCTTAACCTCTTCGGCCAATGCCTTATCAACGCATCCGTTCTCGACCGCCTTGTCCAGCATTTCCAGAGCGAAGGTGTTGAACTTATTGACGGCCAAACGCATCCCCATACCGAACTCGGCATTGTCTTCAAACAAGCTGTTGGACCAGGTCGGGCCGCGACCATCCGGCCGCTGGGAGTAGGGCGTGGTCGGTAGGTTCCCGCCGTAAATGGAAGAGCACCCCGTTGCGTTGGCGATGTACATGCGGTCGCCGAACAACTGGCTGACAAGTTTGATATTGGCTGTCTCGCCGCAACCGGCACACGCCCCGTTGAACTCGAACAGCGGCGTCACGAACTGGCTGCCCTTGATGCTGGCCAGTTTAAACTTGGCCGGATCCGGATTCGGGATCGACAGGAAGTAATCAAAGTTCTCACGCTCAGCACTCCGCAGCGGTTCCTGCAGTGACATGTTGATCGCCTTGCGGTTCAGGTCGTTCTTGTCCTTACCGGGGCAGTTCACGACACACGCCGAACAGCCGGTGCAGTCTTCCGGAGCGACCTGTACGGTGTACTTCATTCCGGCAAAGTCCTTGCCCTTGGCGTCAAGACTCTTGAAGGTCGCCGGAGCGTTTTCGGTGTAGTTCGGATCGTAGGCCTTGACGCGGATCGCCGCATGCGGACAGACCAGCGAACACTGGGCACACTGGATACACACATCCGGCTCCCAGACGGGAATGTGCACCGCGATATTTCGCTTTTCGTATTTCGTCGTTGCCGTCGGGAACTTCCCATCGCACGGCATCTTGCTGACGGGCAGGTCGTCGCCGCGACCGGCCATGATCTCACCGGTGACTTCCCTGACAAAGTCAGGCGCGTCATCGGGAACCATCTT
>CALKKA010000044.1 GCA_937995495.1 uncultured Phycisphaerae bacterium | reverse complement strand
AACCTTAAAGCCAAACTTGGCTGCCGCTGCTTCCATGACCTTGACCGCTTCAACAGTCACTTCCGGGCCCGTTCCATCGCCACCCATCACACCTATTTTGTGTGTTTTCATTTCAGTACTTCCCTTTCTATAACAGCTTCTATTATTTCCTGCTTACTTTTTCTTTTTAATATGTTCCAGCAGTCCGCCATCGTTCACGATTTCTAATGCGAAGTCCGGCAACGCTGTAAACTCAATCTTCGTTCCCTGAGTCTTGTTATCGATTGTCCCTGTCTTGTAGTCGATTTCCAGCTCGTCACCATCGTTGATCTTTTCCAGCGCGCCATGCAGCTCGATCGGATAAAAGCCGCAGTTAATGCAGTTGCGATAAAAGATGCGTGCAAATGAATGGGCAATGATCGCGCCGACCTTGGCGCCTTGAAACGCCCAGACCGCATGTTCACGACTGGAACCACAACCAAAATCATCGCCGCAGACAACAACATCGCCCGGTGTGCATTTCTTGACAAAGTCCGTATCCAGATCTTCTAGGCAATGGGTTGCCAATTCCGCCGGGTCGTCCGAATTCAGATACCGTGCCGGAATAATTTCATCCGTATTGACATGGTCTCGTTTATATACATGTGCTTTTGCCATTATTCAATCTCCTTGTTTACAGGTAATTCCGAGGATCAGCTAATTTTCCTTCGACTGCAGATGCCGCCGCCGTAGCGGGGTTGCACAGATATGCTTCGCTGGTCGGGTCGCCCATTCGGCCGACAAAATTGCGGTTAGTCGTACTCACGCATTTTTCGCCCGCACCCAGCACGCCCATAAATCCGCCCAGACACGCTCCGCATGTCGGCGCACTGACTACACATCCCGCAGACTGGAAAATATTGAGCAGTCCCTCATCGTTGGCTTGCCGCCACACCGTCGGCGTTGTCGGAACGATCAGCGTACGAATCTGGACCTGCCTGCCTTTCATGATCGATGCAGCAATGCGGTAGTCCTCGATGCGGCCATTTGTACAGCTGCCAATATAGCACTGGTCCATCACCTCGCCGGCACACTCGCTAATCTTTCTGCCGTTGCTGGGCAGATGCGGAAACGCTACAAGCGGCTCCAACGCCGAACAGTCAATCGTGTCCTCATGCACATACTCGGCATCCGGGTCCGACTCGAGCATTACATAATCCTGCTTGCCCTTGAGCCGTCCCTTGAGATACTCCTCTGTGACTTCATCCGCAGCAATGATTGCATTCTTGCCGCCGGCCTCGATCGCCATATTCGTGATCGTCATTCGCGCTTCCATGCTCATCTCTTTCAGAGCCGGGCCGACATACTCGATCGCTTTGTACAAGGCCCCATCAGTGCCGATGCGACGAATCACCTCCAGCACAACATCCTTGCTGTAAACACCTTTCGGCAATGAGCCGTTCAGTGTAAACCGCATGGACGCCGGAACCTTAAACCAAAGTTCGCCGATCGCAATCGCCGCTGCCAGGTCTGTTGACCCGATGCCTGCTGAAAAACAGCCGAATGCTCCGTATGTACAGGTATGCGAATCCCCACCCACGATCAATTCGCCCGGACGAATATGTCCCTGCTCCGGCAGCAGTGCATGACACACGCCCGCCTTGCCAAGGGGATAATAGTATGGCAGGTTATTTTCCCGTGCCCATTTATCCAGACGCTTGTGCAACTCGGCACTCTTAATGTCCTTGGCCGGCTGAAAATGGTCCGGCGTAATATACAGCTTTTCAGGGTCAAATATTGTGTCGATCCCCCGTTCTTTCAGCATCGAAATCGACGGGGGCGTCGTGACATCGTGACACATCACGCCATCTAATTTAGCGTTCACCAAGTCACCCGGCTTGACACTGGCCTTACCCGCCGCCCTGGCAAAAATCTTTTCCGTAATTGTCATTCCCATGATTTACATCTCCACATTGCTATTAAATTACACCTCTGGTTTTGCTTCTTCACACACATCATCATCGTCAGCGATCGCTACCATGCGGTTGATCGCATCGATATAGGCCTTGGCGCTGGCCTCAATAATATCCGTCGAAACGCCGCGGCCAATGAAGACACGGCCCGCTTCACTTTCGATTCGCACCGTTGCCTCGCCCATCGCTTCTGCGCCGCCGGTAATCGAACGAATACTGTAATGGTCCAGTTTGGGCGACTGTCCCGTCGCTTGACGAACCGCTTCATAGGCAGCATCCACTGGTCCATCCCCACAGGCGGCGGCCTGAAGTACCTCGCCGTCTTCGGTGCGGATCTTAACGGCCCCTGTCGGCAGTGTTCCCGTGCCGCTGGTAACACTTAGGTACTCCAGATGAAACCGCTCGCTGGTCTGACGGACCTCATCGCCGATCAGTGCCGCAAGGTCCTCATCGAAAACTTCTTTCTTTTTATCCGCCACGATGAGAAAATGCTCGTACACATGGTCCAACTCTTCGGTAGACAAGGAATAACCCATCTCTTCGAGTCGATGTCGAAGTCCATGCCGGCCCGTTCGCGCCGTCAACACCACCTTTGTTTTTTGCGCGCCCACATCTTCGGGTTTCATGATCTCGTAGGTTTCTCGCTTTTTCAATACACCGTCCACATGAATACCCGAGCTGTGTGCAAACGCGTTCGCGCCAACCACTGCTTTATTTGGAGGTACCATAAACCCTAACAGATCTGCCACCATTCGGCTGGTCCGGCAAAATTCCGTCGCATTAATGCTGGTGTCGATGCCGTAAAAATCCTTCCGCGTGCGGATCGCCATCACGACTTCTTCCATCGCCGCGTTTCCGGCTCGTTCACCAATACCGTTGATGGTGCACTCCACTTGCCGGGCGCCGTTACGCACGGCCGCCAGCGAATTGGCCACGGCCATCCCAAGGTCATCATGGCAGTG